>NZ_JBMDKF010000009.1:0-220523 GCF_057809575.1 Azospirillum sp. FG154
CTGCGATCTGGCCTGCCGCAATCGTGCCGCCTGCGATCTGGCCTGCCGCAATCGTGCCGCCTGCGATCTGGCCTGCCGCAATCGTACCGCCAGCGATCTGACCCGCCGCAATCGTGCCGCCTGCGATCTGGCCTGCCGCAATCGAAGCCGCCGTGGCGATCGATTCCGCCGCGACGCCGACGTCAACCCCACCGCTTCCATCCGTCAGGCTGCGGAACGCGTCAGCCGCCGCCGAGCGCACATCCTCCGCCCCGACCCCCTCAAAGCCGCTCTGCTCAAGCAGCGCACGCTTGCCATTGGCGTCCTGAGCGTTCAACCGATCACGAAAATCGCTGTCGGTCGCGAGTCGCTTGATAAGATCGAGTGCCCGTTCGTTCGCCATTCCTGCCCTCTTATTTTGCTTTGCCGGTGGGATAGCGGCAATCAGCGACACTATATAAATTAAAAGCAACCCATCCTAGAAAATTTTCATCTCTAACGCGTATATTCGCCGCCCAATATCCATGGCGATAATCTAGAATCGTCGCCGCAACTTGCTCCGCCCCATCGCTGTTGCAGCATTATTACAAAACACCACAGGAAGGACTGGTCAAATTCGATATGGTTAATTTAATATTGAAAGCATCTTCATCCCGTCCATGAGGAAATTAATGGCGAACCAGAAGGCAAATTTGATCTCTTTGCAACACAAACACGCCAGAAAAAAACAGGAATCCCTCAATTGATTGCAAAAACTGGAGCCGCGCGCGACCTCATCGCGACCACCACAACCAAACCTGACCTTGCTCGACAAATTTTTAATTTAAAGCTGGCGAGTTCATGCTGCTTGACCGCCCCCAGAAACGCTCACCCTGTTCGCCGCCCAAGGGAAGAGCCAAAGCAACGCGCCGACGCGAAACCACCTTGCGAGAACCCGCCGCAACCAAAACAACCGAATCGGCGGCGGCGGCGCCACATGACTGTTTGCGTCAAACGCAGGTTGACCAGGCGAGATCGCCCCAGACGCGGCAGCCTCCGGCGCCGCCGCCGCCCCACCATGCCGATGGGACTATCCCGCCCCTCGGCGCGCGCGCCACTGCTCACGGGTCTGCGACCAGATGTCGATTTCAATCATCTCCATCGGAGCCGGCAGTTGCCCAACTCCCCGCAAACGGGAACCCAACCGGGTGGCGACGGCTTGCGAGGCGGTGTTGTTGGGAGCGATGGAATGGATGACCTCATCCCATCCCAACACGTCGAACACCCAATCAATGGCGGCGGTCGCGGCTTCGACGGCGTAACCACGCCCCCATCGGTCGCGCCGGATGGCCCATCCAACCTCGCTGCCGGGCCACCCCTCGGGCATCCAGGGACCAACGCGCCCAATCCAGTCGCCGGTCTCCTTCTCGATCACCGAAAACATGCCGAAACCCTGAATGGTCCAGGCCCCCGCCATGGTGAGAAAGCCGCGCCACGCCACCGGGCGCTCTTGCAAACCGCCAATGAATTCCGTGTTTTTATCGTCAGCCATCATCGCGGCCCACCCCTCGAAATCCGCCGCCGCCGTCGGGCGCAGAATCAATCGGGACGTTTTCAGCACCACGTCGCGCAAAGCCTTCACCATCCACCCTTCCGGCGCATCATGGCCGACATTCCAAAACCGCGACCGGCGGCCAAAACCGCGACACGCGGTCCACCAACCCGGCGCGCAGCCCGAAAACGGCGCAACCGCTTGGCCCTCACCACTTTCCACAAGCAGCCGATGCCCGTCCAGAGCGAAGAATCCGCAAAAATCGCAACCCTCCACACCGCGCGGCAGCCTTAACCCAGCCACATTCCCTCGATAATATGGGAACAAAACCCCCACTGCCCCCTTTACAGTGGAGGAACGATGGCGCACCGACGCCCTCAACATGGAGAAACCACGATGATCCGTCTTTGCACGTCCGCTCTGACCCTGGCCGCCATTGGCGGCGCGGCGCTGGCGCTGAGCGGGGGCGCCCCGGCTTTCGCGCAGACCATGGCGGCGGCGGCACAACCGGAATGGACCGAACAGGCCAACCAGCGCCCGACCAAGCCGGGGGACGAGGCTTTGACGGCGGGCACGCTGTCCATCCGCACGGCGACCACCATGCCGGGCACCGTCAGCGTCTATGTCCGCAACGGCTACCCCTTCGCCATCGTGCTGACGCGGGTGGACGCGATGGAGTGCGTGAACATCGTCGCCACCGATTGCGGTTTGATCGGTCAGGATCTTCCCGTCGCCTCGGGCGCGGAAATGCTGGTCCGCACGCTGCGGCAGGCCGACCCGACCAAGACCTACGGCGTGACCCCGACCTTCACATGGCGGCCCGCCGTCGCCTCGAAGTGACCATGGCGCTTGACTTCGCCCGTCCGCCGGGCTGAATGCCAGAACACCGACGCCGCGCCGTTCCGGGATCTCCCGTTTCAACGGGCGGCGTCGGCCCACACCGGCGGTTCCCGCGATGCTGTCCTTGCCCAAACTTCTTCTTCTCGTGATCGTCGTCGCGCTGGTCTGGTTCGGCTGGCGCTGGGTCGCCCGCGTCCAGACCATTGGCCGCGCCCGCACGCAGGCGCGCCGCACCGGCGGCGCCCCGACCGGCGCCCCCTTCGCCCCTCGCGCCGCCAGCCCGACCGACGCGGAGGATATGGAAAAATGCCCGGAATGCGGCGCTTACGTCGCCCCGCGCTCCGCCGTGTCCTGCGGACGATCCGCCTGCCCCTACGGTCGTTGACCGCCGCGCCGCGTCCTGCGGATTCGGGTCCGGCTTGATTCCCCCGTCGCGCCCGCCTATCTTGCGGCGCTTTCAACCCTTTTTTTTGTGGACCGTCCATGGCCTCCCAGAGCGGGACTTCCGCCGACAGTCGCGGCCTGTCGTTTCAGGCTCTGATCCTCACGCTTCACCAGTTCTGGTCGGAGCGGGGCTGCGTCATCCTCCAGCCCTACGACATGGAGGTGGGGGCCGGCACCTTCCACCCGGCGACGACGCTGCGCGCGCTCGGCCCCGATCCGTGGAAGGCGGCCTATGTCCAGCCGTCGCGTCGGCCCAAGGATGGCCGCTATGGCGAGAATCCCAACCGGCTTCAGCATTATTACCAGTATCAGGTGATTATGAAGCCGTCGCCCGCCGACCCGCAGGCGCTGTATCTGGACAGCCTGCGCGCCATCGGCATCAACCCGTCGCTGCACGACATCCGTTTCGTCGAGGATGACTGGGAAAGCCCGACGCTCGGCGCCTGGGGCCTGGGCTGGGAAGTCTGGTGCGACGGGATGGAGGTCACGCAATACACCTATTTCCAGCAGGTCGGCGGCATCGAATGCGACCCCGTCGCGGTCGAGCTGACCTATGGGCTGGAGCGTCTGGCCATGTATGTCCAGGGCGTGGAAAACGTCTATGACCTGGATTTCAACGGCCAGGGCGTGAAATACGGCGACGTCTTCAAGCGCGCCGAAATCGAATACTCGAAGCACAATTTCGAGCACGCCAACACCGACATGCTGCTCCAGCATTTCAAGGACGCCGAGGCCGAGTGTCAGGCGCTGGTCGGCCAGAATCTGGCCCTGCCCGCCTATGACCAATGCATCAAGGCGTCCCATCTGTTCAACCTGCTGGACGCGCGCGGCGTCATCAGCGTGGTGGAGCGCGCCGCCTACATCGGCCGCGTCCGCACGCTGGCCAAGGCCTGCTGCGAAGTCTGGACGGGGGCCAAGTAAATGACCGAATTTCTGCTCGAATTCTTCTCCGAAGAAATCCCCGCCCGCATGCAGGCGCGGGCCGCCGACGATCTGAAGCGCCTCGTCATCGACGCGCTGACCGCCAACGGCCTGAGCTTCACCGCCGCCGCCGCCCATTCCACCCCGCGCCGTCTGGCGCTGGTGGTCGATGGCCTGCCCGAGCGCACCGCCGACGTGCGCGAGGAAAAGAAGGGGCCGCGCGTCGGTTCGCCCGAACAGGCGGTCGTCGGCTTCCTGAAATCCGCCGGGTTGACCAGCCTCGACCAGTGCGAGCAGCGCGACACCGGCAAGGGCGTGTTCTATTTCGCCGTCACCGAAAAGGCCGGTCGCGCCACCGCCGAGGTGTTGGCCGAAATCATCCCGACCGTGATGGCCGCCCTGCCCTGGCCGAAATCCATGCGCTGGGGCACCGGCACGGTGCGCTGGGTCCGCCCGCTGCATTCGATCATCGCCCTGTTCGGCGGCAAAATCCTGGACGGCGGTTTCGAGATTGGCGGGGCGCAGCCGCGCGTCGTCTTCGGAAACAGCACGCGCGGCCACCGTTTCCTCGCCCCCGACGCCTTCACGGTCGAGAATTTCGCCGATTATCAGGCGAAGCTGCTGGCCGCCAAGGTCGTGTTGGACCGCGACGCCCGCAAGGCCAAGATCAAGGCCGACGCCGAGGCGCTGGCCGCCCGCGAAGGGCTGACCCTGTCGCCGGACGAGGCGCTGTTGGACGAGGTCGCCGGGCTGGTCGAATGGCCGGTCGCGCTGATCGGCTCCATCGACGAAAGCTTCATGGACGTGCCGTCGGAGGTGCTCATCACCTCGATGCGGACGCACCAGAAATACTTCGCGGCGCTGGATGCGGCGGGCAAGATGGCCCCGCGCTTCATCGTCGTCGCCAACACCGAAACCGTCGATGGCGGCAAGGCCGTCGTCGCCGGGAACGAGCGGGTGCTGCGCGCCCGCCTGTCCGACGCCAAATTCTTCTGGGACCAGGACCGCAAGACCAAGCTGGAGGCCCGCGTCCCGGCGTTGGAAAAAATCACCTTCCACGCCAAGCTGGGCACGGTGGCCGAGAAGGTCACGCGCGTCCAATTGCTGGCCGCCGAGATCGCGCGGGCCATCGGCGCCGACGTGGACGCCGCCAGCCGCGCCGCCCTGCTCTGCAAGGCCGATCTGGTGACGGAAGTCGTCGGCGAATTCCCCGAGGTTCAGGGAATCATGGGCCGCTATTACGCGCTGGGCCAAGGCGAAAGCGCCGAGGTGGCCGACGCCATCGCCGCCCATTACAAGCCGGTCGGCCCGTCGGATTCCTGCCCGACCGCTCCCGTCTCCGTCGCCGTGGCGCTGGCCGACAAGATCGACACGCTGGTCGGCTTCTTCGCCATCGACGAAAAGCCGACGGGATCGAAAGACCCCTACGCGCTGCGCCGGGCGGCGTTGGGCGTGATCCGGCTGGTGCTGGAGAATGGGCTGCGGTTGCCGCTGTCGGCGGTGTTCACCGCCGCGCACGGCGCTTACACCGTCGGCGGTTTCGCCGCGTCGGACAGCGTCAGCGGCGACCTCATCGCCTTCTTCGCCGACCGCCTGAAGGTGGTGTTGCGCGAGCAGGGCGTGCGGCATGATCTGGTGGACGCCGTGTTCGCTCTGGGCGGCGGCGACGATCTGGTCCGGCTGCTGGCGCGGGTCAAGGCGTTGCAGGCCTTCGTCGGCTCCGACGCCGGGGCGAATTTGTTGGCCGCCTACAAGCGCGCGTCGAACATCGTCCGCATCGAAGAGAAGAAGGACGGCGCGTCGTTCGACCAGCCGGTCGAGGCCGCCCGCCTTGATCTGGCCGAAGAACAGGCGCTGTTCGCCGCCCTGAACGCCGCGTCGGCGACCGCCGCCCCGCTGTTGGCGGCGGAGGATTTCACCGGCGCCATGGCGGCGCTCGCCAACCTGCGCGGCCCGGTGGATGATTTCTTCACCAAGGTGACGGTCAACGCCGACGATTCGGCTTTGCGCGCCAACCGCCTGCGCCTGCTGACCCAAATCCGCGCGACGTTGAACGCGGTCGCCGATTTCTCGAAGATCGAAGGCTGACGTCCCGCACCGACCTAGGGGCGACAACCCCTAGGTCGACGCGATCACGCCGCTTTCTTCCGGTCAGACTCTTAAGCCGACACGGACGGTTGCGCGTCCAGCCCAGCCCGCCGCTCCACATCCGCCAGCAGGGCGGCGAGACGGTCGGCTTCGGCCTGGACCGCCGCCGCGTCGTACCAGTCGGGCAGATTCTCCGGGTCGGTCCGCGCCGTCGGGGCCTGCCCCGTCACCTGCACGAGGTTGGTTTCCTCGTTCGGATCCCGGTTCAGATCATACATCTCCCATTCCAGCAGAAGCGGGTTTGACGGGTCGAAATAGCGGGCCAGCTTGGCGTTCTCGGTGCGCACGCACCGGATGTGGTTGGGCTGGCGCACCGGGCCGGAGGACAATTCCGGCACCGGCTTGACGTTGAAGGCGCCGGTGCGGACGGCCTCGACGGTCTGGCAATACACCTCATACGCGCCATAATAGTCGGGCTGGGTGATCCGGCCGTTGTCGGTCGGCTGCGTCACCTCGTCGTCGGTCATGAACAGCACGCCTTCGCGCGGCTGACCGTTGGGGTACGTCACCGGCGTGCCGGGGGTCTTCAGCACCGGGGTCAGATCGACGCCGGGCAACGGCGCCATAGTGTGGCGCTTGGCCAGTTCGGCCTCCGCCTTGTCCAGGGCCTTCCGACCGACGCCGGTCAGGCCCAGAACGGTGGGCACCAGGTCGGCGTGGCTGGTCACGGCGTCCACATGGCGCAGCGTGGTCCCGTCGCCGCCCATCGAGGCCGGGAATCGGACCACCATCGGCACATGCACGGCCTCCTCATAGGCGACGTGCCACTTCTCCAGCATCATGTTGTGGGACGCCCCCAGCTCGCCATGGTCGGCCACGAAGAGCACGATGGTGTTCTCGGCCTGCCCGGAATCCTCCAGGGCCTGGAGCACGCGGTTGATCTGGGGATCGACCTGGGAATGCAGCCAGGCATAGAACTGAAGAAGTTGGACGCTGTACCCCTCCGGGTCTTCGGAGAGCTGGAACGGAATGGTGAATTTCAGGGCCAACGCCACAGCGGCTTCCCAGTCGGCGGACCCGGCCAGGTTCCCGGCGGCGCTGACGGCGCCGTGGCTCGCCTTGGCGGACAGGGCCAGCCCGATCTTGTAGGCGGCGTCGAACTGGCAGGACGGCTTGGTCGACAGATCCTCGTTCCAGGTGGGAATCCGGCCAGCGCAATCCTGCGGGAAGCCCTGCGGGTTGAGCGGCATCGCCATGGTGCCCTCGGTCGGCGGGTGCGACGACTGCCCCTGGAGGGGCACGTCGAGCGGGCCGAACACCGGCTGGGTCTTTGCCGTGCTTCCGTCGGTCGGCGGCAGGGCCTGGGAAATCACCGTGGGGTATGTGGCGATGTCGTGGGGGTTGGTGAAGGACACCACCGCGAACCACGGGCGTTGGGCGGCGTCGGTCGCGGGGGTGTTGGGGCCGGGCCGCGCCTCGTCCGCCGAAACCCCGTAATTGTAGGGCAGCGCCAGACCACGGCGGTGCAGGAACAGGCAAGCGTTGTCGGCGAAACCGGAGTCGCGGTAGATGCCCAGATTGTTGATGGCCGCCCCATGGGGTTCGGGATAGGACAGCTCCCAATCGGAGAAGCCGTAACGGATCAGCGAATGGCCGGCCGGGTTGCTGACATGCCATTTGCCGAAATAATGGGATGAATAGCCGATGGCCTGCATCCAATGACCCAGGGTGGGATGGCCGTCGGCCTCCAGCCATGGGAATTGGACCGCGTTCCCATCCTTGAACATGCCGTCGGTCTGGGTCACGCCGGTGCGGTTGCCGTACTGTCCGGTGAACATCACCGCGCGGCTGGGGGTGCAGGCGCTGGACGCGATGGTGTGGTTGTGCAGCGCCACCGCGTTCCGGCGCAGCCGGGTCAGGCCGGGAAAGAAGCGGGCGTATTCATTCTCGCCCACATCCGCCTCGCCCCGGAATCCCAGGATCCGCTTCAGCGGCTCCGCCAGTCCGCCATTGGGACCATAGGAAAAGCGCGGATAGCGGTATTGATCGACGGAGATCAGCAGAATGTTGGGCTGCGCGCCGTTGGGCTGCGGTCGGTTGGTGTTTTCAGACATGACAATATTATCCTTCGCGATCCATATCGGGGAAGAGCGACGTCAATGGGTGATCGGCCTTCGGAAAAGGAATGAATTTCCGTTGCAGAAGGTGGATTTTGACTGTTTTTCTCTGATTTCCATTGAAAGGTAATTTGATAATATTCAGTATGTCAAATGATATTGGCGTTAAATCTCAATCAATCATCAAAAATAAATATCATTACTATGTATGTATTTTGATTTTTAGAATTTTATGATCGCCTGAACTCACTGTTTCAGCGCCGAAATTGTTTTTCCCCTATCGCTCCGCTTCCAAATCCTTGGGAGAGTCTTCCCCAGCGTCCGGGATGGCGGTTCCCGTCGTCGAAATCGCCGCGCCATGGACACCGGAGCGGCAACCTCCCCGACGGCGAATGGCGAGCAAGCGACCGCGCTGTCAGGCAATGGAAGCCGCTGATGTTCGCTTTTTGTTTCTTTTTAAACCAATCGCTCTCGCCACTCATGACCCGCTGGGCTTTTCGCCGCCCCGGAGGCGCGCGGAGGCGAACAGCGCCGCCCCTGGACAGAGAGCGATGGAATCTATGCGGAGTTCGCAGGGGCCAAGGGAAATGTTTCTCTACAAAGTCCGCAATGACTCACTCAAACGATTGTCCCGCCCGCGACCGCGCCAACCGCAAATCATCGTGGAACAGCGGGACCTCGTGCCAGTTGCCGCGCATCAGATAGCTGGGGTGGAAGGTCGGGACCACCTCCACCCCATCGAGAACGCCGTCCAGAAGGCGGCAGGGCAGCGGCGTTCCGCGCAGGCTGAGAATGCCGTTTTGCCCGGTCAAGGCCCAGGTCGGCGTGCGCCCGACGGCGATGACGACCCGTGGCGCGAAAGCGGCCAGCGCGTCGCGCAACGCCTCGATCTCGCCCGAAAAATCGGCCAGCAGCCGGTCCGAGGTTCCGAACGCCCCCCACCGCTCGTCCAACGCCCGCCCCTCCCGCTTGGCGCGGGCGCGCGACGCGAAGAAATGGCCGACCTTGTTGCCGGGCGGCTGGCGACGGAAGACGTTGGCGACCAGGCACTCCTCCCGCGCGATCCCAGCCGCCGCCAACCCCTCGTCCAACATCCGCCCGCTGCGCCCGACGAAGGGCATGCCCAGCCGCGCCTCTTCCGCGCCGGGGGCCTCGCCGACGATGGCGACGCGGGGGCCGTCGCCCTGTCGCGTCGGAAACTGGTAATCGGCGAACGGCAGGTCGCGCAGAGCGGGGTTGGTCATCGGTGGTCCGGCGGGAAAGTACGGAACGGATTGGGCGGGCTTGCCGACGCGGCGCGGCGTCCCCACTCTTCAGGACCGTCTGTCTACCCCACTCCGCCCCGAGCCGCCACCACAGGAGCGCTCCCCATGACCACGCAAGACTCCCCCCCGAACGCCGATTTGGCCGCCCAACGCTGCGAACCCTGCCGGGGCGGCGTTCCGGCCCTGGACCGCGCCGAAGCCGAAGCCCTGTTGCCGCGCGTGCCGGGCTGGAGCCTGAAGGACGGCCCCAACCGCGTCGAACGGGAGTTCCGCTTCCCCGACTTCGCCCAGGCGCAGAGCTTCGCCGTCCAGGTCGGCGACCTCTGCGAGGCGGAGGGCCATCACGCCGACATCCGCTACGGCTGGGGCTATTGCGGCGTGTCCTTTTGGACGCACAAGATCAACGGCCTGCACGAGAACGACTTCATCATGGCGGCGAAGGTCAACGCGCTGGCGGGAGAGGGATAAGGCGGAAGAGCGTCGCCCCCTCCCTAACCCTCCCCCGCTGTCGCGGGAGAGGGGACTGCCGCTGAACGCTGGCAAAGGAACGCTGACAAAGGTCCGGCTCCCTCTCCCGCGCAGCGGGGGAGGGATGGGGAGGGGGCAAAACCCCGACGCGTCAACGCGTCTCCCTACCCCCACAACTCCGGCGCCGGAGGTTGAACCCGCGCCCCGTCGTAGGTTAGGCCCGGCGCCCGGTCTTCGGCCAGCAGCAGCGGGCCGTCGAGATCGACGTAGCGGGCGCCCTGCCCCACCAGCATCGCCGGGGCCATGGCGAGCGAGGTGGCGACCATGCAGCCGACCATCACGTCAAAGCCCAGCGCGTCCGCCGCACGGCGCATCGCCAGCGCCTCGGTCAGCCCGCCGGTCTTGTCCAGCTTGATGTTGACCACCTGATACAGCCCGCGCAGCCCTTCCAGCGACTCGACGCCGTGGCAGGATTCATCCGCGCCCAACGGGACCGGACAGCGCGCGCCGCGCAACGCCTCATCCTGCCCGGCGGGAAGCGGCTGTTCGATCATCTCCACCCCCAGCGCGGCCAGCGCCGGGCCGAACGCGTGGAGCTGCTCCAGCGTCCAGCCTTCGTTGGCGTCCACCACCAGCCGCGCCGCCGGGGCCGCCGCCCGCACCGCCGCCACCCGTTCCAGATCGCCCGCGCCGGTCAGCTTCATTTTGAACAGGGGATGGCGCGCCGCCCGTTCGCGCGCCGCCGCCGCCATCGCCGCCGGTTCATCGACGCTCAGCGTGTAGCAGGTGGTCAGCGGGCCGGGCCCGGCGGCCAACCCCGCCGCGCGCCAGACCGGCGCGCCCGATTGTTTGGCCTCCAAATCCCACAGGGCGCAATCCAGCGCGTTGCGCGCCGCCCCCGGCGGCAAGGCGGCGGCCAGCCCGGCGCGGTCCAGCCCCGAGGCCACGGCGCCGGCCAACCCCTCCAGCGCCGCGATCACCCCCTCGACGCTCTCGCCGTAGCGGGCGTAGGGGACGCACTCGCCCCAGCCGCGATGGGGGCCGTCCGTCACCTCGGCCACCACCACGGCGGCCTCGGTCTTGGCCCCGCGTGAAATCCGAAAGGCGCCGCGAATCGGAAAGCGCTCGCAACGGACGGTCAGACGGCGCAGGGCGGGAACAGGGGTGGGCATGAGACGACGCTCCAGACCAAAACGCGACAGGGGCCGGGAGTGTATCCCGGCCCCTGTCGGTGATCGACCCATCCGTGAGCCGGAAAGCGCGTCACCGCTCCTGAACGATGACCCCGTACCAACCCAAGCCCTTGTAGGTCTCGTAACCCGGCGTCAGGGCGTAGCCAAGAACCCGGTCGCCATCCACATAATGGCCCATCACCCCGCCGCCCCGGCGCAGGGGCAGGCTTTCCGTCAGGATGCCGCGCCCGTCCGAGGAGGCGATCACCCGATGGCGGGCGTCGAGCAGCAGGCAGCGCGAGCGTTCCCGCTCATGCTCCTCCAGCCGCACGCCCTGGACCACGGCGGCGGCCTGCGGCTCCCAATCGAAGAAGATGCCGAGCACGCCGAGAACCTCGCCGTTCGCCTCGCCGTCGCGGCGGATGGCGGTGGCGTAGGTGGCGACGACGCGGTCGTCCAGCGAGCCGTTGCGGGCGACGTCGCCGACGATGAACTCCCCGCCGTTGCTGGTCGCCATCGCTTGGCGGAACCACGCCTCGTTGGCGACGTTGGCGCCGCGCGCCTGCCGGTAACGGTCGGGGCGGCCGTTGGCGATGACCTCGCCGTTCCGGTCGGCGATCCACAGATCCAGATACACCGTGTAGGATTCCAGGATCACACCCAGCCGATGGGAGGCATGGCGGCGCGCGTCCTCCGTCGGGTCGGCGGCGCAATCGACCACGGCGCTGTCGGTCGCCCACCAACGAACGTCGCAGGAGCGTTCGTACAGATTGCGGTCGATGATCTCGATCATGTTCAAGGACAGGTCGGCCAGCCGCTTGCCGTGCATCTCCTGCACCATGGCGCTGCCGGTGGTGGTCAGATGATCGACGCGGGCGACGATTTCCGACCGCAATTCCTTGGTGATGCTGTTGACCTGGGTCGAGATCTCCGAAACCTCGTTCGCCACCACGGCGAAGCCGCGCCCGGCGTCGCCCGCCCGCGCCGCCTCGATCAGCGCGTTCATCGCCAGCATTTTGGTGCGGCGGGTGATGTCCTCGATCAGCGTCACTTTCTTCGACGCCACATCCAGCACGCCGCGCGACAGCTCGAACAAATCGGTGCCCGCCATGCTCATTTTTTCGTCCCCCGCCATGACCGTCTCGTTCGTTCCTTGTCCAATCAAAAGCCGTGCCAAGCGTCACGGCGCCGCCACGCTGACCCAGAATCCGGCCCTTCCTGCGGAGTCGCCCCCTCCGCACAGTCTCGGGCCGTTCGTTCACAAAGGTTCTCTCCGGCGATGACTTGCCCTGATTTCGGGCATTCCGGCATCACAAAAGACAACAGCCTGTGAACACGGTCAGTATGTTGCGGCGATGTAACATGTTTTTGGGATCGACACGAAACAAAAAACCCGTGCCGCCCGTCAATTCGTTGCTTTCATATCGCAACGCACCGACACGCAACACGGGCATGCTCAATCCATGGGCAAACGCCGCCAATCAGGCGGCGCGGCCCATCTCATCCAGGAAGGTTTGAACATCGCGGGTCAGGCCATCGGCCTCGACCGCCATCCGTTCGGACGCGGCGAACACCGCGTGCGCCGCGCCGCTGGTGCGGCTGGCCGCGTCGGTGACGTCGCGGATGTCGTCGGACACCGCGCGGGTGCCCGCCGCCGCCTGCTCCATGTTGGCGACGATCTCATGGACCGCCGCGCCCTGCTGCTCGATCCCGGCGCTGATGCCGCCCGCGATGCCGTTGATCGTGTGAATGGTGCGGCCAATGCCAAGGATGGAGCCGACCGCCTGATCGGTGGAGCTTTGAATCCCGGCGATCTGGTTGGCGATGTCGCCGGTCGCCTTGGCCGTCTGGTCGGCCAGCCGCTTGACCTCGTTCGCCACGACGGCGAAGCCCTTGCCCGCGTCGCCCGCGCGCGCGGCCTCGATGGTCGCGTTCAACGCCAACAAATTGGTCTGGCTGGCGATGTCGTTGATGAGGGTGACGACCTCCCCCACCGTGCGGGCGGCGCCGGACAGTTGCGCCACCAACGCGTTGGACCGCTCCGCCTCTTCCGCCGCGCCTTCCGCCACCTTGGCGATCTCCTCGACCTGCCGGGCGATTTCCCCGATGGAGGCCGACAATTGTTCCGTCGCCGCCGCGACGCTGCCGACGTTGGAGCCGGTCTGCGCCGCTGACGACGCGACCGAAGAGGCCTTGGCGCAGGCCTGATCGGCGTCCTGCTCCATGGTCCGCGCCGACAGCTCCAACTGGTGGGCGGTGTCCGCCACCTCGGTGCAGACGCGCTTGATCTGCCCCTCGAAGCGGTTGGCGACCCCGGCGAAGCCCGCCACCTTTTTGGCGATGCTGTCGGTCGCCGCGTTGATGGTGCGGCTGGCGTGCAGGAAACCGCCCTGCATGCCGCGCTCGACGATGCGACGGAAATACTTGTGCTCCGACACATAATGCATCGAGGCCGTCGCCTCGCGCACGAAGGCGTCGGTGCGGTCGATGGCGTCGTTGGTGGCGTGCATCAACTCGCCCAGCGGGCCGCCTTCGCGGATGCCGATGACGCGCGCCTCAAAATCGCCGCGCGACACCGCGCGGTTGACCTCGACCAACTGCGCCACCGCCGCGCCGCTGCGGTTCAGGAACAGCCCGGCCCCGGCCAACGCCGCCAGCGCGCCGACGCCAAAGCCCAGGCGCAGCGCGCCGCCGCCAAAACCGATGGCGTCGGCCAGAAGCGGAACAACCAGGAAAGCGGCGGCCAGAGCGGTGCAGACGGCGGCCTTAAAGAGAGAAGACGAATTCGTCATACCCGATCCCCTTCTCGGTCAGCAACCCGACCACCGTGGCGAAGCCCGCCGCCATGCCCTGTTTGCGGTCGGCATGGCTGTTTTCAATGTCCAGCAGCGTACGGTACAGCGGCACGACCTTGTCCACCGCCGAACGCTCCGGAACCCGGCGGGAGGAGTGGTAGCCGATCACCCGCCCGCCCGCGTCGAAACTGGGCGTCACATGGGCGAACACCCAGTAATGATCGCCGTTGCGCGCCCGGTTGACGACGTAGGCGAAGATTTCCTGTTTGGCTTCCAGCGTGTCCCACAACAGCTTGAACACGCAGCGCGGCATGGCCGGGTGGCGCACGATGGAGTGCGGCGCGCCCATCAACTCCGCCTCGTTGTACCCGGCGACGCGCTGAAACACCCGGTTGGCGTAGGTGATCCGCCCTTTCAAATCGGTTTTGGAAACGATGACCTCATCGGCGTCGAAAAACCGCTCCACCCCCGTCAAGGGAACATCCTGTCGTGCCATCGTCCCTGCCGATTCCTACGCCCCCCGAAGGGGTCCGTCTGGTGAAATCCGTCCGGCAGCCTGCAAAAACCGAACGAAAGGTTGTACAAAGAGTGCAGTTCTTCGAGCGTCCAATCGCGTGAACACCGAAACAAACGCCAATCTAAAGAGACGGGAGGTTTCAGAAAAGACGAAATTTGTTGCCGCGCTGAAATATCGGGGGCGCGAATCTGTCGCGGATTTTACACAAGAACCTTTTGTAAGGTCATTCCGGTGGGTATGGCACCGTCAGAACCCGGCCAACCGGGGGATTGTCAACCTCAACCACGCTGCCGTCGGGCCAGCGCACTTCGATCCGCTCAACCTCGTGGCAATGGCCCAAACCGAAATGGGCGACCGGCTCGCCCTGGCACGAATAGCCTGACCCGGCGCAGACAACCCGACGCTGCCGCCGCCCCTGAGCGACGCAACTCACCACAGCGCCCCGCGCCGGGGCGCCATAGGGGGTCAGCGGCATGACGCGCAGCCAGCCATGATGATTCGCTTCCGGTCGGAAAATGGACAGCGGTTGCGCCGTTCCGTCGCCATGGGCCAGAACCAGTTCCAGACGGCCATCGCCGTCAATGTCCACCGCCACCGCGCCGGTTCCCGACCCCTTCGGTTCGGCGGCGTCGCCCAGCGGCAATTCCTGCCACGAATCCTCGCGCCAGCCGAACAGGCGGTTCGGCTCGCCCTGGGTGTGGAAGAACAGCTCCTCATAGCCGTCATTGTCGAAATCAGCGACCACCACCGTCGCCACCCGGCCCGGCATCGACAGATCGCCTTCGGCCAAATCGACGAAACCGCCGCCCGAGCGCTGCTGAAACAAGCGCTGCGCCCCGTCCCAACCGCCGATCAACAGACCGAACAGCCCGTCGCCGTCCGCGTCGATGGCCGCCACCGCCCGGTTGGGCGCGCGGGAATCGGCGATCCCCCGCTCCTCGGCGATTTCCTCGAAATTGCCGTCGCCCAGATTGCGGAACAGTTGATTGGGGCCGCCGTCGTTCAGGACCACCAAATCCATGCGGTCGGAGACGATGGACAGCCCCGCCACCCCGCGCGCGGCGACGATGACGTCCAACCCAGCCTCTTCCGCCCCATCCTCCAAACGGCCCCGACGGCTCAACTCCAGCAGACGCAGCGGCCCGCCGTCGGTCGCCACGACGAAGCCGTAACGGCCATGACCAAAACGGTCGAGCGCCGCCACCGCGCGCGCCGCCGTCCGATTGCCCGCCGCCGCGTTTTCCGGTTGTCCCAACAGGTCGAGCCAATGTTTGCCAAAGCAGGCGAACAGCCGATCCGCCATGTCCTTTGGCCCGCTGGCCTGGTCGGAATTGACGACGTACAGCTCTTCCCGGCCATCCCCGTCGATGTCGGCGGCGGCCAGCCCAACGGCGCAGCCGGTCGGATCCGCCAGCAGCGGCCCGGCGACGTCCACCAGACGGTCGCCGTCCCATTTCAGAACCAGATTGTTGGTGCGGTATCCGGCCACCACAAGCTCGAAAGCGCCATCCCCGTCAAGATCGACCACCGCGACGCCGTTCGACAGACGCGGCGGATTGACGGGCAGCAGCGACGAGCAGTCGATGAACATCGGAACCCTCTTTGTCCGACGACGCCGTCGGCGACGGCATCATCCCGTTGACGGCGCGCCGTGATGCAGAGCCTTGTCCCGATTGGCCTTTCACGGCGCGTCCCTTGTAAATACCGCGTCCGGCGTCCCCCGTAAACCCGGACGGAGGGCGTGGTTCGCCTCCGTCCCGCCCTATGGTCATCCGGGCATAAAAAACCCTGCGTCCGACCGGCGCGACGCGCGGCGAAACGCAGGGTCATAAACACCCGAGAACATACGACTCAGTGGCGCTTCTTGACGCCGCCGTTGGTCAAGGGGCCGTTGGCGGCCAGCTTGCCATCCTCGTCATCCGGGTCCGCGCTTGCCGACGGCTTCAGGTCGGGTTTCTTGACGGCGGCCATCGCCGACTTCAGTTGCTCGCGCGCCGGAAGCTCGATGTTGAGTTCCAGGGTGGAGCAATCGCCGCCACGGTCCAGCTTCACCTCGACCTTGTTCTGGTCGATGTCGATGTATTTGGCGATCACCGCCAACAGCTCCTGCTGGAGCATCGGCAGGTAATCCGGCCCGGTCCGCCCGGCGCGCTCATGCGCCATGACGATCTGCAAGCGCTCCTTGGCCTGCACCGCCGACGGCCGGGGGGCCGAGCGGAAAAAGCTGAAGATGCTCATGCGCTCCTCCGGAGGAGACGGCTGAACAGGCCCTTCTTCTGGGGGCTGACGAAGCGATGTTCGATCTCGTCGCCCAGGAAACGGCCAACCGCGTCGGTGTAAGCCTGACCGGCGTTCGACGCCTCGTCCAAAATCACCGGCATGCCGACGTTCGACGCGCGCAGCACCGCCTGGCTTTCCGGGATCACGCCAAGAAGCGGGATGGCCAGAATTTCCAGCACGTCGTCAACCTTCAGCATTTCGCCGCGCTCCACCCGTTCCGGGTCGTAGCGGGTCAGCAAAAGCTGCTGCGTCACCGGCTCCAGCCCTTGCTCCGCCCGGCGCGAGCGCGAGGCCAGCACGCCGAGGATGCGGTCGCTGTCGCGCACCGACGACACTTCCGGGTTGGTGACGATGATGGCGTGATCGGCGAAATAGAGCGACATCAGCGCCCCGCGCTCGATGCCCGCCGGGCTGTCGCACAGGATGTAGTCAAACTCCTTCGACAGATCGTTCAGGACGCGCTCCACGCCGGCGGGGGTCAGCGCGTCCTTGTCGCGAGTCTGCGAGGTCGGCAGTATGTACAGATTGTCGATCCGCTTGTCCTTAATCAACGCCTGGCTCAGCTTGGCTTCGCCGTTGATGACGTTGATGAAGTCGAAAACGACCCGACGTTCGCAGCCCATGACGAGATCAAGGTTGCGCAGACCAACGTCGAAATCGATGACGACCGTCTTGAAACCGCGCAGAGCCAACCCGGTTGCGAACGCGGCGGACGAGGTCGTCTTGCCGACACCGCCCTTGCCGGAGGTCATGACGATGATCTTGCTCAACGGAGCCTCTCCCATAATCCCAAAGTTGCCGACATCAAAACCCAATCACCCCTGCACCGCATCCGGTGAACAGACCCCGAACTCTTAAGCTGTCTTGAGGGGTTCCATGCGCAAAACCCCTTCGCGCAGGAAAACCTGCACCGGCTTCTTGAAAAAGTCACTGCCGATGTCTTCGCTGACGCGGTAAATCCCTGCGACCGAAACGACCTCGGCCTCCAGGCTGTGGCAGAACACGCGGGCGTTGGTGTCGCCCGACACCCCCGCCAGCGCCCGGCCACGCAGCGCGCCATACACATGAATGTTGCCGTCGGCCAGCAGCTCCGCCCCCGGCGACACCGACGCCGTGATGATGAGGTCGGTCTTTTCGGCGTAAACCTGCATGCCGGAACGCACCGGCTCCGTCACCACAAGCGCCGGACGGTGCACCACCTCGATCGTGACCGTCGCCGCCGGGTTGGCGTCGCGCGGATCCGGTCCCTTGGCGACCTCCAGCTTGGCGGCGCGCCCGGTCGGCATCGGCGTCAGACCGGCGGCGAGCGCCGCCTCCTGCACCGGACGAGGACCGCCTTGGAAGCCGACCGGCAGCAGATGATGCGCCCGCACCTGCGCCACAAAGGCGGCGAGATCGAAGACCACCGTGTCCGGCAGCTCATCGAAATCCAGCACGACCGGGGCGTTGCGGAAAAAATTCGGCGCCTGCCGGACCTTCACGTTCAATTGCGGGAAAAAATCATGGGAATTCGGGGTGTTGACCTTCAACACCATCATGGTGAAGGAATTGCCCCGCAACTGGAACGGCGCGTCCCGTTCGGCAACCTGATTGGCGCTGCTCACCGCTGCCTTCCCGTTTGTTCCTGCCGACCCGACCCGCTCATGCCACCCCGCCCGACCCGTCGCCCAAACCGGCGACCCAGGGTCTTCAATTTTTTCCACATCGTTGGTGACGGCGACGACCCGTCGGCGTTCCGATTTCTAGCCGTCCGCCCGACCCTGGTTCAAGCGAATCCCTCCGCAAAGACGGCCTCGCCCCAAAACCAACGCCGAGAATCCCCATTGCGCCGGATACTAGCCAATGCCGCCGCTCGCGGCAAAGCCTTTCGCCCGCCGCCGCCATGTCCGAAGGTCCGGCCTGTGGCGTGTCCGCCACACCACATATGGTGTGAATATTTCGAGTCAGCCGCAATTCCATCTGGCGCCCCGCCCGCTCCGCGCTCATCCTTCGCGTCAGTGGGTCGCCACGACGACGAGGGTCATTTGCGCCTGTGTCCGTTCAACAGAGACCGCCGGTCTCTTCCGCCCGCAGGGGCCAGCGCAACGACGGCCCTTCGCCGTCACCGCGCGACGGCGGCGTTCCTTCGCACCTCAACGTTCCTTCGTCCCGCAGCGCCCGCCAACCAGCAGCGTCGATCAACGAACCTCCCGCCGTCGGGAGGTTTTTTTGTGCCCGGAATCAGCGCCACCCCCACAGTCGAGGAGACGCGTCATGGCCAAACGTTCGAGCAAAGCGATCGCCAGCACACCGACGACCACACGGGATGAGTCCACCGTCCTTCCCCTGTTCCCCAGCCGGTCGGGCTGGGATCCCCTGGCGGGGGAGGAGCGGCGCGACCAAAGCTATCTGCGCACCGTCAAGCCGCAGAACCCAAACCAAAAGGCGCTGATGGACGCCATCGCCACCCACAATCTGGTGGTCGCCCTGGGTCCGGCGGGAACCGGCAAGACCTATCTGGCGATCTCGGCGGCGGTCGAAGCGTTGGAGGAGGGCAGCGTGGACCGCATCGTCCTCTCCCGCCCGGCGCTGGAAGCCGGGGAAAGCATCGGTTATCTGCCAGGCGACATGCACGAAAAGATGGCGCCCTTCCTGCGCCCGCTGACCGACGCGCTGTCCGACCGCATGGGGGCCAAACGGCTGCGCGCGCTGATGGCCGAGGGAACCATCGAGGTCGCCCCGATCGGCTACATGCGCGGGCGGACGCTGAACAACGCCTTCGTCGTGATCGACGAGGCGCAGAACTGCACCTATTCCCAGATCAAGATGCTGCTGACCCGCCTGGGTTGGCATTCCACCATGGTGCTGACCGGCGACCCCGACCAGACCGACCTGCTCGACAATTTGTCCGGCTTGGCCGACATCGCCCGGCGGCTGGAGGCGGTGGAGGGAATCGCGGTGGCCCGCCTGACGGAAAAGGACATCGTTCGCCATCCGCTGGTCGCCAGCATGCTGACCGTTTTGTAACAATCCAGCGAATCGACGCGTGGCGATGGATTGAATCCGTCGCCACGCGCCGAACGCCTCCCCGCTCACCGCGCTTTTGATCGGCGACGTCGGAAAAAATCCGCGCTGCAAACAATACGTCTTGACGAACATAGCGACGTCGGCAAAAGGTCACAAAAATTTTAGGTAAATAGGCGTTTTGTGATCGGAGGACCGTCGGTCGTGTTTGAGCGCATCAGCATCAAGGGCAAGATCGGGGTGATTCTGGCCGCCGCCGGCGTCGGCCTTCTCCTCGTCGCCATCGTCAGCCTGCTTGGGCTGCGCGCTGAAATGATGGCGGATCGGCAGGACAAGACCCGAAACGTCGTGGAGGTCGCCCACACGCTGATCGCCCATTACGAAGCGCAAGAACGCGCCGGAAGCCTGAGCCGCGACGCGGCGCAAGCGGCGGCCAAAGCGGCCTTGCGCGCGTTGCGCCATGACGGAACGGAGTATTTCTTTCTCACCGATCTGTCGCCCCGGATGATTATGCACCCGATCAAACCGGAGCTGGACGGCAAGGATCTGTCGCAAGAGGCGGACCCGACCGGCAAAAAGCTGTTTGTCGAGTTCGTCCGCGTGGTCAAGGCCAGCGGGGCCGGATTCGTTGATTACCAATGGCCCAAGCCCGGTTTCGTCAAACCGGCGCCCAAATTGTCCTATGTGAAGGGCTTCACCCCGTGGGGCTGGCTGGTCGGGTCGGGCATCTACATCGACGATGTCGACGCCGCCTTCCGCGACGCCGCTCTGCGCTTGGGCGCCATTGGCCTGCTGATCGGTCTGGCGGCGACCCTCGTCGCCCTTCTGGTCAGCCGCGCCATCATCCGTCCGCTGGACGGCATGGGCCGGGTGATGCAGGCGCTGGCCGACGGCGACAGCGCGGTGACGGTCCCCGACACCGACCGCCGCGACGAAATCGGCGCGATGGCGCGCACGGTCGAGGTGTTCCGCGTCCAGCAGATCGACCTTGCCCGCCATTGGGACCGGCAACAGATCGACCTGCGCGTCACCGAACAGCGCGCCCGCGCGCTCAAGCGGTTGACGGACCGATTCGACGCCACCGTGGCCGACACCATCCGCTCGGTCGACGGCGCCGTCGGCACGCTGGAGGCCACCGCCCGCAACCTGTCGTCCACCGCCGACCGCAACCGACAGGACGCCGCGTCGGTCGCCACCGCGTCGCAACAGGCCTCCAACAGCGTGCAGACCGTCGCGGCGGCGGCGGAGGAATTGACCGGCGCCATCGCCGTGATCGGCGAGCAGGTCGTCACCTCCTCCACCATCTCCAGCCAAGCCGTCGCCGCGTCGCGACGGGCGGGCGCGCAGATTGACGGATTGGGCAGCGCGGCCCAGAAGATCGGCGAGGTCGCCGACCTGATCGCCGGAATCGCCAGCCAAACCAACCTGTTGGCGCTCAACGCCACCATCGAGGCGGCCCGCGCCGGGGAGATGGGCAAGGGCTTCGCCGTCGTCGCCGGCGAGGTCAAGAATCTCGCCGGACAGACCGCCAAAGCCACCGAGGAGATCGGCCTCCACATCGCCCAGGTTCAGGACGCGACCCGCGCCGCCGTGGACGCCATCCGCGACATCGGCGGCATCGTCGCCCGCAACGACGAAATCGGCGCCTCCATCGCCTCCGCCGTCCAGCAGCAGGGCGCGGCCACCGACGAGATCGCCCGCAGCGCGTCGGACGCCGCCCATGGCGCCCGTCAAGTGTCCGACAGCATCGAAGCGGTGTCCGCCGCCGCGCTGGACACCGAACGGTCGGCGGACGACTTGCTGAACGCGGCGGGCGGGTTGTCGCAGCAGGCGAACGCCCTGCGCGGCATGGTCGACGCCTTCCTGGTCAACGTCGAGGCGATCAACGCCGCCCCGCTGGCGGCGCTGCATGACGGGACATCCGCCGACGGCGCGGCGTTCATGGCCTGGAGCGACGAGCTGACGGTTGGCGACGAGGGCATCGACGCCGACCACATGATTTTGATCGCCCTGCTGAACGAAGCGGCCTCCCGCGTCGCCGAACGGGCCGAGCGCGCCGTTCTGACCGCCGCCATCGGGCGTCTGCTGGCCTACACCGTCTTGCATTTCGAGCAGGAGGAGCGGGTCATGGAGCGCAGCGGCTACCCCGACCGGATCGCCCACAAGGCCCAGCACGACGCGCTGCGCCAACGCGCCGCCGCGCTCAAACAGCGGTTGGAAGCCGGGGAAACCTCGGTCGGCGACGATCTGCTGGCCCTGGTTCGTGAATGGCTGTTCGAGCACATCCAGCGCTCCGACAAGCGGATCGGCGCGCATCTGGCGCGGCAATCCCGCGCGGCGGCCTGAAGCCGACGCCTCCCGCGCCTCGACGCCGTCCGGTCAGGGAAGCGCCGAGAAACCGCGCAGCAGCGCCGCCGCGATCATCGCGGCGAGCTGCGCGTGCCGGTCTTCCCGCGAAACGCCGCCGCTGTCCTGGCACAGCGCCTCATCCTCGCCCTCGGCCCGCAGGATGGCCGCTCCACGCGGCGTGCAAACGCCGAACAGGCTGAACGCGTTCGCGCCCGGCAAGCGGACGTAACGCGCGGTCGGCGCCGCCGCCCCCAACTCCGCCGCCTCCAGCCAAGGGGGCGTTTCCCCCCGCGCGCCCAGATTGATGATGGTGATCGGCGCCGTGATCTCGGCCAGACCATCCCAGGAGAAGCTCCCGCTCAATTCCGGGTCGATGACCACAGCCGTGCGAAAGCGGGAATCGCGGTGGGACCGGATCAACGGCGCGACATCGACCTGACGCAGATCGACCCCCGCCTTGGCGAACCACGCGCAATCCGGCCCCCCGGGGCCGTCGCAGAGGCGCCGGTAACGTTCCGGATCGAGCCGCGCGCCCGCCAAGGCCAGAGAGGAGGCGCCCCCCAGGAAAAACCCCAACGCTCCCACCTTCTCCATATCGGCGTGCGGCTGGATCGAAGGATCGTTTCCCACCACCGACAAGGCCGCCGACAGATCGGCCGGGCGCAAGCCAATCTCGGCGACCGCCCGCGCCGCCTCTCCGGACGTCAACACCGGCGGCTGAACCGCCGCGACGATGTAGCCGCGTTCGGCCAAACGGGCGCTGATCCAGCCGCTTTGATTCGGCGCGGCGCGCAAACCGCCATGGGCGACCACGACAACCGGAAACACGCCGTCGGCGATCGCCGCGTCGCGCAAGGCGGAGACCCCGACAAACACGCTGTTCGCCCCGACGCGCTCAGGCTTCCCGCCGCTTCCGGCGGGATACCACACGGTGAGTGAGAGCGTCGCCCCACGCTCGGGCGCCGAGGCGCTCATCATCCGCACCCCGACCGCGTCGGACGCGCGCGCCGACGGACTCCCCCCGGCGACGCAAAGCGTCAGGAGAGCCAACGCGCAAAGAGACGACAGCGAACGCATGAGACCTCAAGACCAAAGGGAACGAACGTGGCCGCGCGCCAAACTAAGACAGCGCGCCCGCGCTCGACAAGTCCAGCTTCAACCCGATTCTGGGGCGCGCGCAACTTTTGCAACCCAACGCCCGTTTTCACCCCCTTGACCTTCACGGCGGACAGGCCCATTCCTGGCGCATGATGAAGGCCCGCCTCCTCCGCATCGCCGCCGCCTCAGCCCTGGCCCTTGCCGTGTCCGCCGGCATCGCCTGGTGGCAGGTCAACAACGCCACCTCGATGGTGCAAAGCGCGACCAAGAGCGCCGTGCCCATCGGCGGCCCCTTCGCCATGACCGACCACACGGGCAAAGCCGTCACCGACGCCGATTATCGCGGGAAATACCTGCTGATCTATTTCGGCTACACCTATTGCCCGGACGTCTGCCCCACCGAACTGGGCGTCATGGCCAAGGCGCTTGATCTGCTGGGGCGGCAGTCGGACAAGGTCCAGCCCCTGTTCATCTCGGTGGATCCCGAACGCGACACTGTGGCGCATCTGAAGGATTACGTCGCCCTGTTCCACCCCAGCCTGGTGGGCCTCACCGGCACGGCGGAGCAGGTCCGCGACACCGCCCGCGCCTACCGCGTCTATTACGCCAAGGCCCCGCAGAAGGATGGAAAGCCGGAGGATTACCTGATGGATCACTCCAGCTTCATCTATCTGATGGGGCCGGACGGCGGATTCGTCGGAGTCTACCCGGCGGGAACCACGGCCGACCGCATCGCCCAGGACCTTGGCACGCGAATCGCGGGTTGACCGATGAATCCCCCCGTCAAGATGGCCCGGAACAGCGAAAAAGCCCGGTTTTCCGGTCATACCACTTGGTTTTTTGACGCCGCGAAGCGAGACAACACGCCGCAGTGCGGCAAAAACCACGCCGTTTCTGATTTTTCCTTTATATTTCAACGCTTTGCGCAAAGGGTTTTGCGACTTGACAGGGTTGCGCCCCAACCGTATGGTCTCGCCGCTTTCGTATGGCTGCGGGCCAACGGGAATGGTGGGGCGCTGTGACCAACAACACCCCTCCGAATCCGTTGGAAGACCTCGACGCCCGTTTGCGCAAAGCGCGTGAAGGACAACGCGGCTGGTCGGGCGGACCTGGTAGCAAATACCACCGCCCTCCCCAGGGAGCGATGGCCACCGCGTGGCGCATAGGGACGGAGTTGGTGGCGGCCATGATCGTCGGCGTCGGCGGCGGACTCTTGTTCGACCGTTGGCTCGGCACCGCGCCCTGGGGACTGATCGTCATGTTCTTCTTCGGGTCGGCGGCGGGAGTGCTGAATGTCTACCGGGCCGTCACTGGTCTCGGCATCGCCGCCGGCTATGGCCGGCCCATTGGGGACGACAACGAGCGCCAAGACGGCGACGCACACTGAGCGAGGACGACCTTGGATCCGCTTCACCAGTTCCAAATCAACCCGTTGTTCCAGATCGTGCTCGGCGGTTACGACGTGTCGTTCACGAACTCCGCCCTGTTCATGGTCGTGGCCGTGGCGCTGATCTACGCGCTGCTGGTCGTCGGCATGGCGAACAAGTCGATGGTTCCCGGCCGTTTGCAGTCGCTGGCCGAGGTGTCCTACGAATTTGTCGCCGGTCTGGTCCGCGACAACGCCGGGCACGACGCCAAGCCCTACTTCCCCTTCGTGTTCTCGATCTTCATGTTCGTGTTGATCGGCAACATGATCGGCATGATCCCCTACACCTTCACCTTCACCAGCCACATCATCGTGACGTTCGCGCTGGCGGCGACGGTGTTCGTGTTCGTCACGATCCTGGCCCTCATCAAGCACGGCCTGCATTTCTTCTCCTTCTTCATGCCGCACGGCGCTCCGGTGGCGCTCGCCCCGATCCTCATCCCGATCGAGGTGATCTCCTACGTGATGCGCCCCGTCAGCCTCTCGATCCGACTGTTCGCCAACATGATGGCCGGTCACACGATGCTGAAGGTGTTCGCCGGCTTTACGGTTCTGATGATCAGCGGCCTTGGCGCGCTGGGCTTCGTCACCGGCCTCGTCCCGCTGGCCATCAACGTCGCGTTGACCGGCTTCGAGTTCCTGGTCGCGTTCCTGCAAGCCTACGTCTTCTCGATCCTGACCTGCCTGTACATCCGCGACGCGCTGGAACTGCACTAACCAAACCGCGATCCAGCCTGTCTTCTCCCTGTTCCATTGAGTTCACACTTACCTAGAGGAATGAGTACCATGGAAGCTGAAGCCGCCAAGTTCATCGGTGCCGGTCTGGCCGTTATCGCCCTCGCCGGCGTCGGCCTGGGTATCGGCAACATCTTCTCGACGCTCATCAGCTCGATCGCCCGCAACCCGGCCGTCCAGCCGAAGGTTTTCCCGATCGGCATTCTGGGCTTCGCTCTGACGGAAGCCGTCGCGCTGTTCGCCCTGCTGATCGCCTTCCTGATCCTGTTCGCCTAAGGCCAGAGCGGCTCTTTACAAAACAACGCTCTGACGCGGCGCCGAGCTTCCTTCGGGACGTTGCGGCGCCGCTCCTTTGCCTAGGGGGACCGATCATGCCGAACCTGTTGGCCAAAGGCCGGCTGGCCCGCTGGTCGGGTGTGGCGGGCGTTTCGCTCGTCACCCTCACCACGATGGCTGGCACTGTCCTGGCGGCTGCGGCGGAGCACGCTCCGGACGCGGCGCACGGCGGCGAGCACGCTTCCGGCGGCCTGCCGCAGCTCAATCCCGCCAATTTCCCGACCCAGATCTTCTGGTTGGCGCTGACCTTCGGCGTTCTCTACTACCTCATGTCCAAAAAAGCGCTCCCGCGCGTGGCTGAGGTTCTGGAGGCGCGGCAAGAGCGCATTTCGCGCGACCTCGCCAAGGCCGCCCAGTTGAAGGAAGAGGCCGAGGCCGTTCTGGCCCAGGTCGAGAAGTCCCTCGCCGGCGCCCGCGCCGAGGCGTTGACCCTCATCGGTCAGGCCAGCGCGGAGATCGAGGCGAACAATCAGACCCGTCAGGCCGCGCTCAACGCCGACCTCGCCGCCCGTCTGACCGCCGCCGAAGCCTCCATCGCCTCGGCCAAGGAACAGGCCGTCGCCAACGTCCGCATCGCATCGGCCGACATCGCCCGCGACATCGCCAGCCGCTTGGCTGGAATCGACGTCGACTCGGCGCAGGCCGAAGCCGCTGTGGCCGCCGTGATTGAGGAGCGCCGGTGATGATCCAAAAGCCTGAATTCTGGGTCGCCGTCTCCTTCGTCATTTTCATGGCTCTGGTGTGGAAAAAGGCGTCGGCGGCGATCTCCGCCCTGCTCGACGCCCGCGCCGCCAAGATCCGCGCCGAACTGGACGAGGCCGAGCGTCTGCACAAGGACGCTCTCGCCCTGCTCAGCGGCTATCAGCGCCGTCAGGCCGACGCGCTGAAAGAAGCGGAAGCCATCCTCTCCCACGCCCGCGAAGAAGCGGCCCGTCTGCGCGCGCAGGCCGGCGCCGATCTTGAGGCGGCGTTGAAGCGTCGCGAGACGCAGGCCATGACGCGCATCGCCCAGGCGGAAGCCGCTGCGGTGTCCGAAGTGCGCAACCTGACCGTCGATGTCGCCATTGGCGCCAGCCGTCGCATTCTGGCCAGCGGCCTCCAGGCCGCCCAGGCGGATCAACTGATCGAGCAATCGATCACCGAACTGCCGAAGCACCTGCATTGATCGCACACGCATAACTGTCTTCGGATCCGCCGCCCTGTTTGTTGCGGGATCGAGAACAGAGTTTCGGAAAACCCCAGCCTAGCCGCTGGGGTTTTTCTTTGGTCCAATGGTCCCCAGCCCCACATCATGCTGGCTGCGCCCCATGGCCCGGCTGGAGTCCGCCCCGATCATGACCGCTTTTCCCTCCGTGTTCGTTTCCCACGGCGCCCCCACCCTGATCCTGGAAAACAGCCCTGGCCGCGACTTCCTGGCCGGGCTGGGCGCCCGACTCGGACGCCCCAGCGCCGTTCTCGCCGTCTCGGCTCATTGGACCACCCGGCGACCGGCGGTCAGCCGCGCCGCCGCGCCGGAAACCGTCCATGACTTCTACGGCTTCCCCGACGCGCTCTACCGGCTGCGCTACCCGGCCCCCGGCGCGCCCGCGCTGGCCGAGCGGGTCGCCGGTCTGACCGGCGCCGTCCTGGATCCCGCTCAAGGGCTGGATCACGGCGCTTGGGTCCCGATGATGCTGATGTACCCCGAGGCCGACATTCCGGTGGCGCAGGTCGCGGTTCAACCGGGGCGCAGCGCCGCCGACCACATCGCCATGGGGCGGCAATTGGCCGCGCTGCGCCGTGAAGGCGTGTTGATTTTGGGCAGCGGCGGCGCGGTCCACAATCTGCGGGAGTTCCAGTTCGGCGGCGTCGGCGTGGCGCGCTGGGCCAGCGATTTCGCCAACTGGCTCGACGCGACGTTGGCCGCTGGCGATTCCCAGGCGCTCGCCGAGTGGCAAACCCGCAGCCCCGACGCCCGCCGCGCCCACCCCAGCGACGAGCATTTCCTGCCTCTGCCGGTCGCCTTCGGCGCCGCTGGCGAGGGCGCAAGGGCCGAACGGCTGCACGCCGGGTTCGAGCATGGCAGCATCGGCATGCAGGCCTACGCCTTTTCCAACCCGATGGACGGAGATTAACCACCACTTGCCTGTTTGCGGGACGGACGCGTCAAGCTACAATCCCGCCCGCGCGGCGGCCCATCGCCCCGCGCTTTTTTGGATTGGACATCGCGTGCGGGAGTTGGCGTGAAGCGGAGCGGCATTCTGTCCCGGAGCGGCGGCCTGCCCCGATTCCGCGCGATGACCGTGGCCTCCCGAATTTCGGTCGGCTTCGGCGTGGCGCTGGCTTTGGTGCTGGCGCTGACCATCGTCGGCCTCGGTTGGTTCTACGCGGTGAGCCGCGACGTCGGCGTTTTTTCCAACAGCGCCAACATGTCGCAGACGGCGGCCGACGCCGACATCGCCTTGCGCGATCTTGAGGTGTCGGTTCGCGACCATCTGACCTATGGCGACGACCAGAGTCGGCTTGACGCCACCTTGCGCCACGACAGCATCAACGAGCGGCTCGCGGCGTTGACCAAGGCGGCGACCGATCCCGCCGATCAAAAGGCGCTGGCCAAGGCCGCCGCCTCGGTCACGGAATATTGGACGGCCGTCCAGCGCGTCATCGCCCTGCGGGACGACCGCAACACCCGAATCATCACCGCCTTGGAACCTCTGGTCAGCCAGACCCGCGAGAAGCTTGGGCAGTTGAAGAACGCCGGTGGAGTCGATTCGACGGCCCTGGCCAGCGACGCCGCCATCGCCGTGCTGCTGATGCAAGAGCATCTGTCCCGCTACATCGAGCGCCGCGACCCGCTGGACGCTGAAAAGATGCGGACGGAATTGGCCGCCGCCCGCAACAAGCTGGCGGAAATGAACCGCTATCTCTGGGTTCCCGGCACCCGCCAGATCATCGGCGAGGTCAGCGATCTGCTGGTCAAGGTCGAAGACAACCTGACCCAGATCGAAGCCACGCTGGTTGAAGAAGATGGGCTGCGCGCCGACGCCATGGCCCCGAACGCCGCCGGAATCGCGGCCAACATCGGCGAGGTGCGCCTCCGCGCCGATGGTGGAGCCGACGGGCTGCGCAGCGCGCTCACCGCCAGCATGGGCGGCTACACCAAGATCGCCCTGTCCATCGGCGGCGTCATTCTGCTGATCGGGCTGCTGGCGGTGTGGCTGATCCAGCGCAGCGTTGGGCGCCCCGTCCACAGCATGGCCGACGCGGTGACGGCGTTGGCCGCTGGACAGACCAATTTTCCCCTGCCCGCCATCCGGGGCGACGACGAAATCGCCGCCATGGCGCGCGCCGTTCACCGCCTGCGCGCCACCGCCGAGGCTGCCGAACGCGAGCGGCAGGAAACCGAGATTCAGACGAGCGCCTTGTTGCGCGACAAAGCCCGCGCCGAGAACGCCAACGAGGCCAAGACCAATTTCATGGTCAACATGGGCCAACAACTGCACAGCCCGTTGACCGACATCATCCAATCCAGCCAAACGTTGATGAGCGAGTTGCACCGGCTGGGCGTGACCGAGTTGGCGACCGACGTCGAGCACATCCAGTGGACCGGCGAGCAGTTGGTCGGGCTGGTCGATTCGCTGCTCGATTACGCCAAGATCGAGGCCGGGACGATGGACGTCTGCCTTCAGGATTTCGACGTCAACCGCCTGCTGGTCGAGGTCCG
Source organism: Azospirillum sp. FG154 (assembly GCF_057809575.1). Taxonomy (NCBI): domain Bacteria; kingdom Pseudomonadati; phylum Pseudomonadota; class Alphaproteobacteria; order Rhodospirillales; family Azospirillaceae; genus Azospirillum; species Azospirillum sp. FG154. Next base: position 29,068 of record NZ_JBMDKF010000009.1, read on the forward strand.
CGAACGCAGCCTGCCCAACGCCGATTTGCACGACAACAGCCTGGACATCGCCGCCGACGCCGGGCTGGGCGCCATGCACTCCGACTTCACCAAGGTGCGGCAAGCGCTGCTGAACCTGCTGGACAACGCCTGCAAATTCACCCAGAGCGGCGCGATCACCCTGGGGGCCGAAAAGACCGAGCGCGACGGCGCGCCCTGGTTCCGTTTCACCGTGACCGACAGCGGGCGCGGTTTCGCCAGCGCGCAAACCGGGCGCCTGTTCCAACCCTTCGTCCAAGGCGGCGCGGCGCCGACCAACGGCAAGCGGCGCGGCGCCGGTCTGGGCCTCACCCTAGTCGGCCATTACACCGCCATGCTGGGCGGCGACATCGAAGTGGCGAGCGAACCGGGGCAAGGCACCCGCATCACCTTGACCCTGCCCGCCGTTTACCAGCCCCCGGCGGAGGAACGCCCCCTGCGACTCGACGCCATCGACGGCGCTCCCCCGTTGCTGCGCGTCGCGTCCTACAAACCGATGGCGCAACTGACGCCGTAAGAACGGTCACGCGCGCGGGCGCGCGGTGTCTTCCGGGGCGTCGCTGTCGTCGATGGGTTGGCCGTACTTCATCCGACGCATCTTGTCGGCCACCCGCGCGATTTCGGCGGGCGGCAGGATCACCGGCTCGCCAAGCTGTTGGGCGTGGAGATATTGGCGGGCCAGCGTTTCAACCTCCACCGCCAAGGCCAACGCCGCTTTCACGCTTTTGCCCAACACGATCATGCCGTGGTTCGCCAGCAGGCAGGCCAACCGCCCGTCCAACGCGGCGAGCGCGTGGTCGGACAGTTCTTGCGTCCCGAAGGTGGCGTAGGGCGCGCAGCGGATCGAATCGCCGCCAGCCAGCGCCACCATGTAATGAAAGCTGGGAATGCCGTGGCCATGCACGGCCAGCGCCGTGGCGAAAGTCGGGTGCGCGTGCAGCACGACGTCCACGTCGGCGCGGGCGCGCAGAATGTCGCGGTGGAACCGCCATTCCGACGACGGGCGACGCGCGCCGACATAGGTTCCGTCGAAGCCCATCGCGACGATGTCCTCCGGCGTCATCTCGTCATAGGGCAGGCTGGTCGGGGTGACGAGAAAGCCGTCGGCGACCCGAATCGACAGATTGCCCGACGAACCTTGATTGACGCCCAGCCGGTTCATGGCGAGGCAGGCGTCGATGATCGCCCGGCGTTCAGTCCGATTGGCAAGCTCAGTCATCAGGGAGTGTCTCCGTCAGGATCGCAGCGGCAGCGAGCCAGATCGGCGGGGCGGCGTCAAGAGCGTCGGGCCGGTTCGGTTTTTTCCCCCTCCCCGACCCTCCCCCGCTTCGCGGGAGAGGGAGATGCCGCGCAAAGCTCCCTCCCCCCCGCAAAAGGGAGGAGGGGGCGCGCAATCAAAAATCACTCCGCCGGGGTTCCGTGGCCGTGGTGGTGGCCGGGCTTCTCGCCGGTGACTTCCTCCACCCACAGGGAATGATGCTCGCGCGCCCATTGCAGTTCGACCTGCCCATCGCCCATGGCGGCGAAGGCCCCCTCCATGCCGACCGAACCGATGTAGATGTGGGCGACGATGATGGCGATCATGATGATGGCGATGGCCGCGTGCCCCAACTGGAACAGTTGCAACTCGGCCAGGGTGGCGAAGCTGAAGGGGAAGATCAGTTGCACGCCAGTGAAGGCCAGCATTCCGCCGCCGACCACGGTGGACCAGAAAATCACCTTCTGGCCGCCGTTGAACTTGCGGGCCGGGGGGTGAACGCCCTTGGAAAACAGGCCGCCCGCCTTCAGGAACCACACCAGATCATGGCGTTCGGGAATGTTGTGGCGCACCCACAAGAGGAAGATCAACAGCAGCCCTAGGATGAAGGCGAAGCCAAGGAAATTGTGGGCGAGCTTGCCGTAATGGGTCAACGTCGCGAAGGGTTGCGGCCCCAACAGCGGCAACAGGGTGTGACGCCCGTACAGCAGATTGAGTCCCGACACCGCCAACACGACGAAGCTGCCCGCCGTCAACCAATGGGCGCCGCGTTCAAAGGCGTTGAAGCGCTGGATGGTTTTGCCGGTCTTGGCCCCGTCGATGCGAATCCGCCCGCGCAGCAGGAAAAACAGCGCCAGAACCGCGAAAACCCCGCCCAACACCCAGGACCCATACTGGCTGAGCGGCCCATTCCGCAGGGCGCGCCACGCCTCCCCCTCCGACTGGATCAGCACGGCGGCTTTTTTGTCGGGAATCGAGACGACGCCCACCGTCTGGCCGGTCCGCACCGCCTGCCAGACGTCGCCCCGATTCACCCCTTCGATCTGGGTCGGCACCGGCGGCGCGTCGCTGGGAGCGGCCAGCGCCGGAGCGGCGACCGCCAACCCGCCGACAAGAGCCAGAGCCGTCATGAAAAGGGGCAGGCGCCGCGTCATCGTGTCTCTCCCGCTCAGAATCGTTGAGTCGCGGCGCGCTGCTGGAGCGCCCGCAACTCGTCTTCGGTGCGCGGCGTGTCGGGGGCGCCCTGGTAGACGCCCTTCTCAATGTGGATCGGTCGCGGCGCCGACTCCTCCTGGCACCCGGCCAGCAGGGCGATGGACGCCGCCGCGATCAGGGAAAGACCACGCATGGTCATTGCCCCTGCTTGCGCTCGCGAAGCTGGTCGCGCTCCTGGCCGTTCTTAGTCTGGTACGCCGTGCCCCAACCCCAGGCGCCGGAGCCAAAACCACGGGCGACGACGCGCTCGCGGTAGATGTCCGACACCTTGTCGGCGTCACCGGCCAACAGCGCCTTGGTGGAGCACATTTCGGCGCACAGCGGCAGCTTGCCTTCGGCCAGACGGTTGCGCCCGTATTTCTTGAACTCGGCGTCGGACATGTCCTCTTCCGGGCCGCCGGAGCAGAAGGTGCATTTGTCCATCTTGCCGCGCGTGCCGAAATTTCCCGCCTGCGGGTATTGCGGCGCGCCGAACGGGCAAGCGTAGAAGCAATAGCCGCAGCCGATGCACAGATCCTTGTTGTGCAGCACCACGCCCTGGTCGGTCTGATAGAAGCAATCGACCGGACAGACCGCCTTGCACGGCGCGTCGGAGCAATGCATGCAGGCGACGGAGATCGTCCGTTCGCCCGGCTTGCCGTCATTGATGGTCACGACCCGGCGGCGGTTGACGCCCCAGGGAACCTCATGCTCGTTTTTGCAGGCGGTGACGCAGGCGTTGCATTCGATGCAGCGTTCCGCGTCGCACAGGAATTTCATGCGGGCCATGGTTCAGCGCTCCCGTGCTCAAACCGCCGCGATGCGGCAAAGGGTGGTTTTGGTTTCCTGCATCTGCGTCACTGAATCATAGCCATAGGTCGTGGCGGTGTTCGCCGCCTCGCCCAGCACGATCGGGTCGGCCCCCTTGGGGTATTTCGACCGCAGATCCTGCCCCTGATACCAGCCGCCGAAATGGAAGGGCATGAAGGCGACGCCGCGCCCCACCCGTTCCGTCACCATCGCCTTGACCTTGACGCGGCCCTTCTCGGCTCCTTCGACCCACACCATCTGGCCGTCCTTGATCCCGGCGTTGTTGGCGTCGAACGGGTTCAGTTCCACGAACATGTCCTGCTGCAACTCGGCCAGCCAGGGGTTGGACCGGGTCTCGTCGCCGCCGCCCTCATACTCGACCAAACGGCCCGAGGTGAGGATGATCGGGTATTCCTTGGACACGTCGCGGTCCTGAATCGACTTGTAGAGCGTCGGCAGGCGCCAGGATTTGGTGTCTTTGTAGGTCGGGTAGCTGGCGACCAGATCGCGGCGCGGGGTGTAGAGCGGTTCGCGATGGATCGGCACCGGATCGGGGAAGTTCCAGGCGACGCAGCGCGCCTTGGCGTTGCCCGGCGGGTTCAGGCCGTTCTTGACCGCCACGCGCTGGATGCCGCCCGACAGGTCGGTGGTCCAGGACACCGCGCCGATCTTCTCGCCGCCGATCTTCTGGATGACCGCCAGCTCTTCCGCCGTCAGATCCTTGTCGAATCCCAGCTTTTGCAGCATCGCCATGGTGACTTCCGGGTAGCCGTCCTTGATCGGCGAGCCTTCCGGGTAGGAGCCTTCGGCCAGCAGGGTCACGCCGTTGCGCTCCACCCCGAAACGGGCGCGGAAGGCGCCGCCGCCCTCGGCCACCGGCAACGAGGTGTCGTACAGGTTGGCGCTGCCCGGATGCTTCATCTCCGGCGTTCCCCAGCAGGGCCAGGGCAGGCCGAAGAACTCGCCGTCGCACGGGCCGCCGACGGCGCGCAGCGTCGTCTTGTCGAAGGTCGCCTGATGCTGCATGTGCAGTTTCATGCGCTCCGGCGACTGGCCGGTGTAGCCGACCGACCACATGCCGCGATTCCACTCGCGCGTGATGTCCTCGATCAGCGGCTCATTGCCGTTGACCTTGATGTTCTTGAACAGATCCTTGTCGTAACCGAATTTCTTGGCGAAGAGACACATGATCTCGTGATCGGTCTTCGCCTCGAACAACGGTTCGATGATCTTTTCGCGCCATTGCACCGAGCGGTTCGACGCGGTCGCCGAGCCGTAGGTCTCGAACTGGGTGGCGGCGGGCAGCAGATAGAAATTGTCCTTCCGATCCGACAGCACCGCCGTCATCGTCGGGTAGGGATCGACGACGACGAGAAGCTCCAGCTTCTCCATCGCCTTCTTCATTTCCGGCAAACGCACCTGGCTGTTCGGCGCGTGGCCCCAGAAGACCATCGCCTTCAGGGATTCCGGCTGGTCCATGTTCTCCTTGGCTTCCAGGACGCCGTCGTACCAGCGCGACACCGGAATGCCGGTTCTCTCCATCAATTCTTTGGACGCGAAGCGGGCGAGGAGGCTGTCATAGGGCAGATCCCACACGCGCGCCCAATGTTTCCACGCGCCGTCGGCCAAACCGTAATAGCCGGGCAAGCTGTCCGACGTGACGCCGAAGTCGGTCGCGCCCTGGACGTTGTCGTGGCCACGGAAAATGTTGGTGCCGCCGCCCGACACGCCGATGTTGCCCAGCGCCAATTGCAGGACGCAATAGGCGCGCGTGTTGTTGTTGCCGATGTGGTGCTGGGTGCCGCCCATGCACCAGACCAACGTGCCGGGCCGGTTGGACGCCAGCGTGCGGGCGACGCGCTTGAGCTGCGATCCGGGAACGCCGGTCACGCGCTCCACCTCCGCCGGGGTCCATTTGGCGACCTCGGCGCGGATGTCGTCAAAGCCGTAGACGCGCTTGGCGATGTACTCCTTGTCCTCCCAGCCATTCTCCAGAATGTGCCAGAGGATGCCCCAGATCAGGCCGACGTCGGTGCCGGGACGGAAACGGATGTACTCGTCGGCCTTGGCGGCGGTGCGGGTGAAGCGCGGATCGGCGACGATCAGCGGCGCGTTGTTCTGCTCCTTGGCCTTCAGGATGTGGAGCATCGACACCGGGTGCGCCTCGGCGGCGTTGGAGCCGATGAAGAACAGCGCCTTCGACTTCTGGATGTCGTTGTAGCTGTTCGTCATGGCGCCATAGCCCCAGACGTTGGCCACGCCCGCCACCGTCGTCGAATGGCAGATGCGCGCCTGATGATCGACGTTGTTGGTGCCCCAAAGAGCGGCGAATTTGCGGAACAGATAGGCCTGTTCGTTGCTGTGCTTGGCCGACCCCAGCCAGAACACCGCATCGGGGCCGGATTTCTGCCGGATCTCCAGCAGCTTGTCGCCGACCTCCTGAATCGCCTGATCCCAGGAGACGCGGGTCCAGACGCCGTTGACCATCTTCATGGGATAGCGCAGGCGGCGTTCGCCATGCGCGTGTTCGCGCACCGACGCGCCCTTGGCGCAATGGGCGCCCAGATTGATCGGGCTGTCGAAACCGGGTTCCTGGCCGATCCACACGCCGTTCTGAACCTCGGCCACCACGGTGCAGCCGACCGAACAATGGGTGCAGATGGTCTTGAGCTGTTTGATCGGCGCGCCAGCGGCGGCGGTCGCCGGACCGGCGGCGTCCGCCTTCTTCACCATGCCGAAGGGCATCGTCGCGGCGAGCGCCGCGCCGCCAGCGGCCAGACCGGAACCGCGCAGGAAGGCGCGGCGGTCCACCGTGGCCCCAGTGACGGCGCCGACGGTCTGCGACAGGCTGCGGGACAGATGACGGCCACCGGCGGCGGCCGCGCTTTTCTTGATGAGCATCGGGGCGATCCTCTTAGAAGCGGCTCAGCTCATAGACCTTCCGAACATGGTCGGTCTCGCGGTAGCCCGTGGTGGTGGTGGAATCGGCTGGCGCGGCTTCGGCGGGTCCGGTGACGGCGACCGCCCCGACGGCGACGGCGCCCAGCGCGCCGACGCCAAGACCGGCGACGCGGAACAGGTCGCGCCGCGCCACCGCGCTGTTGGGCTTATCCGTCTTGTCCCGGTCCATCATGGTCTCGCTCCCGTCCATCACGCCGCAAGGTCGAAGGCCCGGCCCTCGACCGCCAAAAACTGTTCGCCGACCGCCCCGACCGCCCGATAAAAGCGCGCCGAGGGCGAGGTCTGGAGATCCGCGAAAAACCGCCCGGCCCACGAGCCGATGTGACGGTCGTAAAAGCGCCGCTGTTCACGCAGATCCGCCGCGTCGCCAAACGCGCCGCCGATCAGCCCGGCCATCATCTCGAACAGCGCGGCCAGATGGTCTTCCGGCTCGCACACCCCGTCGGCGCGCGCGACGCCCAACCGGGCCATGTCGTCGCGCAGTTCGGCCAGCGGCTTTTCGTTCATGAAGCCGGTCAAATAATACGAGGCGTAGGGTAGCCGTTCGCTGCCGCCGACGCCGATGAAGAGGATGGTGTGTTCCGCCGCCACCGCCGCCGCGCCGTCATCGCGCGCCGCGCTGGCCAAGCGATCAAGCGCGTCGCCGAAGGGGCCGCCGTCGCCACGAATTTCCGACAAACCGGCCAGCAGATCGGCGTCGGGCGGCGCGCGCAGCAGGCGGGCGAGCAGGCCGTAGAGGCGCGCGCGCAGCAACTCCTCCTCCGCCAAGGGGACGGAGTCCGTGTCGTCAACCGCGTGATCGGCGCTCATGGCCACAGGCCGAAATCCTCCCCAACCCACATGGCACAGGCTTTGCGGCGCGGCGCGCGGGGCCTCGCCAAATGGTCCAACCGGACCCTCGCCCGTTTTGGTGCATCTGCGAAAAGCCTTTGCTGGACAGAGGCTTAACACGGCAGATATCGTTAATAAGAAAGCCCGGTTGGACGCTTTGTCAACAAAGGACAGGGCGGAAAAATGGCCCAAACCACTCTTTCTGAAAGCGCTATGCTCGCGCTGTCAGAGCGCCCCTTGCGTTGTAAGGGGCGCGATGGGATGCGGCGTTTTGCCTCAGACGCGCGGGGGCGGCGCGTCCTCCCTCTCCCCCAAATTTTCTCCAGGGCTGAGAGGGGCGGGGTGAGGGGGATCGGCGGCGAGGACAGAGTCGGCGAGCGGAGTCTCGACCGGCGGGGGCAACGTGTCAGTCGGGTTGGCAAGGTCCGGCAACGCCTCACTCTCACCCCGGCCCTCTCCCCGAGAGGGAGATTCCGGGTCATCGGTCAGAAAGCCGCGCCCGACGCGGTAGAGCGTTTTCACCGGCTCGCTCAGGTCGAACAGGCCGGTGTAGTCGTCGGCGTAGTCCTTCAACCCGTCGTCGTTGGCGTAAACCGGGTCGGAGGTCCACAGCTTGCGCAGCGCCTGACGGTGAAGATCCTCCGGCACGTCGGCGCGCAGGAAGGGCGTGAAGTCGGACTCGGCGGTCAGATCCTCAAGCGCGGGCAGATTGGCCAGAGGATCGGCGGCCTCGTCCACCGAAGGCGGCGGCGCGTCCCCCTCCGTCTCCACCAACGCCGCCGCGACCGGCGGATCAGTGGTTGGCGGCGCGGGATCCGGCGGCGTCGCCGAGGCGCGCTTCAACCGCGACCAGCGCGACAGGAACGCTTCGTCGCTCATCGCGGCCCACCGCCCCGTTTGCCGTCCTTGTCGAAATGGCGTTTGCGCTCGCGCTTCTCGAACGGGACGTCGACATGGTGCTGATCGACGAAATCCCGGACCAAAGCGGCGATGTCCGGCGGCATCGGCACGGTTTCCACCACGTCCATGCCGACCTGATAGCCCTCCCCCTCATGGGCGGACGCGGTGACGACGACGGGGACCATCCGCTCGCCATCCGCGTCCCCATCCATGTCGGGGCGCAGCACCACCCACAGGCGGGGCGGTTCCTGCGACAGATTCAGGCGGTAGCCTTCGGTGTCGGTGCGGAACAGCTCCAGTTCCAGCGTCGCCGCGTGGGTGTGGGTCCAGCCCTCGCCCGCGCGCAGAACGCGGCCCGGCGGATCGACCGGCCCCGCGCCGGGAATCACCGCCGCCACCCGCCAGCACCATTCGGCCCACGGGCTGGTCGAGGCGCGACGCTCCACCACGATGCCCAACGGCAGGGTTTCGATGCGCTTCAGCGGTTCCGGGGCCGGATCGTCGATCACCGCGAAGCCCCCCACACCAAGAGCCGTTCGGCCTCTTCGATGTCCTCGGGCCGGTTGGCGTTGAAGAAGGGATCGACCGGATCAATGGAGAAATCGGCCACCGCCAGCCGGTAGCGCCCGGTCCAGGAATCCACCTTGCGCACCCCCTCCTCCTCCACGGCGCGGCGCAGATCGGCGGCCAGCGCCACCGGCCACAGCCCGAAGACCGGATGCGTCTGCCCATCGGAGCGGGCGCAGGCGAGATCGGCCCCCTCGCGCTCCACCGCCGCCGTCAAGCGGGCCACCAGATCGCCCGGCAGAAAGGGCGCGTCGGTGGCGAAGGTGACGACCCAACGGGCGCCCGGCGCGTGGTCGCGCGCCCATTCCAGCCCGGTCAACACCCCGGCCAACGGCCCCGGATAGCCGCCGACCACGTCCGCCGCCACCGGCAGGCCGAATGGAGCGAAACGCGCCGGGTCGCCGTTGGCGTTCAGCACCAGCGCGCCGACCTGCGGACGGGCGGCGTCGATGACGCGCTCCAGAATCGTCCGCCCGGCCAACCGCTGCAAATTCTTGTCGCCGCCCCCCATCCGGCGCGACAGCCCGCCAGCCAGCAGCAACCCCACCACCTCACTCATCCGCGCGGCCCCCCTTGCGCCCGTGCCTTTGGTCTTCCTCACCCGCTGCGGCGGGGTCGGCGTCGAAGATCAAGCGGTCGGTTCCGGCCAGCGCCAGAAAACGCCGCCCCTTGGCCCGTCCGACCAGGGTCACGTTGGCCTGACGCGCCAACTGCACCCCCCAAGCGGTGAAGCCGGAGCGGGAAATCAGGATCGGAATCCCCATCTGCACCGTCTTGATGACCATTTCGGAGGTCAAACGACCCGTCGTGTAAAAGATTTTGTCGGCGACCGAAACATGATTCAGATGCATCCACCCGGCCACCTTGTCCACCGCGTTGTGCCGCCCGACATCCTCCATATAGACCAGCGGGCGGTCCTCCTGGCACAACACGCAGCCATGGATCGCCCCGGCCTCCAGATACAGACTCGGCGTCAGATTGATCGCCTTGGAGAGCGCGTAGATCCAGGAGGTGCGCAGGCGGGCGTCGGGCGGCAGCCGCACCGTCTCGAACACCTCCATCACGTCGCCAAAGGCGGTGCCCTGGGCGCAGCCCGAGGTCAGGGTCTTTTTCTTCAGCTTGGCTTCGTAATCGGTGGCGCGTTCGGTGCGGACGACCACCGTGTCGGTCTCCTCGTCCACATCGATGGCGGTGATGCGGTCGTCGCGTCGCAGCATGTTCTGGTTCAGCAGATAGCCGACCGCCAGACACTCCGGGTAATCGCCGATCGTCATCATGGTGACGATCTCCTGCCCGTTCAGATAGAGCGTCAGCGGGCGCTCGACGGTGACGGAGGTTTCGACCGGGCGTCCGTCCTGGTCCAGGCCGGACACGCGTTCGGTCAGCTTGGGGTTCGCCGGATCCGGCTGTATGGTGAGGGGCGTGTCGCTCATGCGGCCAAGCATGGGCGACCGCCGTCGCGGCGGCAAGCCCAACCATCGCCCCGCGCCCTAGGGCTGCCCCCAACCAGCCCCGATGCAGGCGGACTTGATGCAGGATTTCACCCAGGCTCTGACCACCGCCCTTCGGATGATCGCGACGCTGGACGACGGGCTGATGGGCATCGTCGGCCTGTCGCTGCGGGTCAGCCTGACCGCCGTTCTGGCCGCCACCGTGATCGGCTTGCCGTTGGGGGCCGCCGTCGCCGCGCTGCGCTTTCCCGGACGGCGCGGGCTGACGGTGTTGCTGAACACCATGATGGGCTTGCCGCCGGTGGTGGTCGGGCTGGTGGTGTTCTTGCTGCTGTCGCGCTCCGGCCCCTTTGGCGTTCTGGGGCTGCTGTTCACCCCCACCGCGATGATCGTGGCGCAAACGGTCTTGATCGTTCCCATCGTCGCCTCGCTGGCCCGCCAGACGGTGGAGGATCTGCTGGTCGAGTATGACGATCTGTTGCGCGTCACCGGGGCCGGGCCGCTCGACACGCTGACGACGCTGCTGTCGGAAGCGCGCTGGAGCCTGCTGACCACCGTTCTGGCCGGATTCGGGCGCGCCTCGGCGGAGGTTGGCGCGGTGATGATCGTCGGCGGCAACATCGAACACGCCACCCGCGTGATGACCACCGCCATCGCGCTGGAAACCAGCAAGGGCGATCTGCCGACCGCGCTGGGGCTGGGGGTGGTGCTGATGACCCTGTCGCTGCTGGTCAATTTTGCCGCATCCCTGCTGCGCGAGGCCACTCAGCGCTGAGGCCTTCACGGGCGGGACTGGCCGAAGGGCGCATGATGCGTTACGTCTTGTCGATCACAACGCGTCAAGGGAGGATCACGGAATGCTGCGCCGTTCATTCATCAGCCGCGCCGCGCTGGGTTGCGCCGCCGCCGTCGCCCTGTTTGGGCTGGGTTTGGGCGCGACCGCGCGGGCCGAGGACCGCTTCATCACCGTGGCCTCCACCACCTCGACCGAGGATTCCGGGCTGTTCAAGTCGCTGCTGCCGACCTTCACGGCGAAGACGGGAATCGCCGTGCGAGTCGTCGCCAAGGGCACCGGGCAGGCCATTGATCTGGCCAAGCGCGGCGACGCCGACGTGCTGTTCGTCCACCACAAGCCGTCCGAAGACAAATTTGTCGCCGACGGCTTCGCCGCCGAACGCAAGCCGGTGATGTACAACGATTTCGTCATTGTCGGTCCGGCCAAGGATCCGGCGGGCGTCAAGGGATCGACGGACGTCGCCGACGCGCTGGCCAAGATCGCCGCGAGCAAATCCCCCTTCGTGTCGCGCGGCGACGACAGCGGCACCCACAAGGCCGAACTGTCCCTGTGGAAAACCGCCAACCTCGACCCGGCCAAGGCGGAAGGCGGCTGGTACAAGGCGATTGGCCAAGGCATGGGGCCGACGCTGAACACCGCCGCCGCGCTGGAAGGCTACGCGCTCGCCGACCGTGGCACCTGGCTGAACTTCAAAAATCGCGGCGGCTTGGCGGTTCTGGTCGAAGGCGACAAGCGGCTGTTCAACCAATATGGCGTGATGCTGGTCAGCCCGGCCAAATTCCCCCATGTGAAGGCCAAGGACGGCCAAGCCTTCGTCGATTGGCTGGTCTCGGCGGACGGGCAAAAGGCCATCGCCGATTACCAGATCGACGGCCAATCCCTGTTCTTCCCCAACGCCAACGAACCGGGGGTGTGACGGTGGCTGGTCAGACCCGCAAGTCCACCGGCAGGGTCAGATAGCCTTTCACGCTGGGAACGCCCTGACGAAACAGGGGCATGGCGGCCAAATCCTTGACAAAGCCTTTGCCCGCCATGTCCTCGAACGACTGGCCTTTCTTGGCCGCCATCGCTTCCTTAATCATGCGGACGACCGGGCTTTGGCTGTCGGCGACCAGCGACGGCTTGTTCTCGGCGCGCACGGTGTTTTCATAGGCCAATTGCGACGCCGCCCGCTGCACCGACCAGTTGGCCGACGCCTTTTCCTCCGCGCTGACGCCGTCGAGGAAGGCGATGCCCGCCTTCAACCGGGCGGACGGATCGGCGCCGGTCGGATCGGCGCGTTTGGCCGCCTCGTCCTGCTGTTTGGTCATCAGGGATTGCGCGGCCTTCTGTTCGGTGTCCGAGAACAGGCCGCCGCCGTTGCTGGCGACGGCGAACAGCGACCGCCGGTCCAGCCCGCTGAACACGGTGTTGATGACCGTCTCGTCGCCCTTGCCGAAATCCGCCGCCTTGCCGTTGGCCGACAGCTTGCGATAGCCGTCGTCCAGCGCGTCGCGCGCGTCCTTCGTCACCTTGCCCATGCCGGCCATGCCCTTGGACGCCGATTCCTTCGACGCCGCCTTGGCCGCCTCATCGAGCATCAGCGTGGCGTCGGTGATGACCGCCGCCTCCGGTTCGGGATCGGGCGCGGCGGGCTCATATTCGGCGTTTTCGGTGTAGGTTCCCTTGCCGACTTCGGGGATGTCGACGTTGGCGACGAATTTGTTCAGCCCGTTTTTGAACAGTTCGGGCTTGAAGCCCAGATCGTTGAAGCGCTTCAGCGCGTCTTGGCCCTTCTTGTCGTCCAGGGCGAGATAGCCGTCCGCCGTGTCGCCGAAATCGGCCCGCTTGAACGCCTCCTCCTCCTTTTTCAGGCGCGCGCCGAACAGAGCGCCCATCTTTTTCGACGGATCGCCGCCGACGCTTTCCCATTCCTCTTTCTGAGCGGCGTCGATTTCCGCCTTCAGGGCGTCCACCTGCTCCGTTCGCGCCGCGTCCGCCGCCGGATCAAGCGGCCCGCCGCCCCGCGTCGGCGCGTTGAGGGCGAGGATCTTGTCCTGCGCCGCGCTGACCCGCGTTTCCCGACGCTGCGCCGCCGCGCTCAGGATTTTGCCCTGCTCGGCGAGGTCGGCGTCGTCGGCGTCCTGCGGTCGTTCCTTGCTGAAGCGCTGATACAGGCCGGAGGTCGCCAGCGCCCGCAGCCCCAGCGACACCTCCTCCGTGGTCATCTGGTTGGACTTGACCAGCCCCTCCAGCATGCCGCGCGCCTTGGTCCCCAGCGCGGCGAACACATCCCCCGCCACGCCCTTCAACGCCTTGCCCAGCGCGCTGACCTCCACCTTGTCGGTGACGCCCTTGGCCTTCTCCGCCGACACGGCTTTCCATCCGCCCTCGGCGGGCGCGGCGGCGGCGGGCGCCGTCGGCATTTTGACCGCAGCGGCGGCGGACGCGGTGGACCCGAACAAGCTTGCGGCGCTGACGCCCATGGTGAACGCTCCCCCATCAAAGCCGCCCATCCGCCCCAACGCCGGACGCGCCGCCACAATTGCTTCGATTCCGAATGTTTTCTTGAATGCTCTCAAGCAAGAGTGTGATCGGAGCGATTAACTGGAGGTTAAAAGCGTGATGTCTTTTGAAAGTTCCGGGGAAATATTATTTCTTTTCCATTGCTTTGCTTTCTAATGATTGGCCTCTTCTTTCAGACACCCCGAGCACGGTCCTCTGGCGAGCATCAAAGCGCGGTGTGGAAAAGGGTTGTGTCGGAAAGCCATGGGGGCCTTCCCAACACCGCCGCACATTGTGCTATGGTCCGGCCATGACGCTTGATCCGAACAGCACGCGCCGCTTTGGCATTGGGGAGTGGTATGGACGCTCCTTCACCGATCTCAGCGACGATGAGCGTTTGGTCCTGGCGCGCTTCAAACCCGACAAAAAGGCCCGCCTGAGCAAGGCGGAGCGCGACCGTTTGATTGCGCTGGAGGAAAAAGCCGCCAGCCCGTCGCCCCTGAAAACAGCGGAGGCGACGCGGTTGCACGATCTCCGCCGGAAAAAAGAACGGGAGCAGGCCAGCAATCAGATTTGCCCGTTCAAGGGGCTGTCGGTTGACGCGATCTGCACCAAAGACGGCGGCGTATGCTCTCTGCGGCTTTATGAAAAACGTGGCGACATCGCGATTCCAATCCAGGACGAACGGGGCGGCTTGCGCGCGCTCTGCCCGTCGCGGTTCCATGAGCGCAACGCGGTCTTTCAATGGGCAGGCGAAAGCATTCTCGGCGACTCCAACCCGCATCTGGTGGGCGAGGTCGGGTTTCTGGAGTCGAGCGGAACCATTGACGGCAGTGAAGGCGAGGATGTCGGGCGCATCGACATGGTTCTGGTGAAACGGAATCTTCCGGCGGATCACCCCATGCAATGGTGCGCCCTGGAGATTCAAGCGGTGTATTTTTCCGGCCCGGAGATGAAGGTCGAGTTCGACAGCATCGCGCAGGCTGGTGGGGCAAGGCTGTTTCCCACAAAACTCCGACGTCCCGATTACCGCAGCAGCGGTCCAAAGCGGCTGATGCCGCAACTTCAGATCAAAGTTCCCCCCTTGCGGCGTTGGGGAAAAAAGATGGTCGTCGTCGTGGACACCGCCTTTTTTGAATCCATGGGGCCGATGGAAAGCGTTCCAGAAATCTCAAACGCCGACATCGCTTGGCTTCTGGTCGATTTTGTGAAGAGCGCCGATGAAAACCGCTTTGAACTGACGGTTTCCAGAACGGTCTACACCACGCTTGAGCGCGCCATCGAGGGGCTGACCGGGGGCACGCCCGTTCCGCTTCAGACCTTTGAAGAGCGGATTGCGGAAAAACTCTCAAACCGCTCCTGACGCGCTCCGATCAGCGGAACGAGCAATCCCGCCCTCCGCCGACAAGGCCACGTCAGGCCGCCATCCCCTGTTGGCCACAGGCAAGCCCTTCGGCCACAACCTCGGCGATGCGTCGCCCCAGCAGGGGGGGAACGGCGTTGCCGACCTGGACATACTGCTCGGTGCGCGATCCCTGAAAGACGAAGCTGTCGGGAAAGGCCTGCAAGCGCGCCGCTTCACGCACCGAAATCGCCCGATCCTGGTGGGGGTGGATGTAAGCGCCCCAATGGACGTCGCATTTGGTCAGCACGGTGCAGGACAGCCCGTCGGGCCGCATCCGCCCATAACGCTTGGTGTGATCGCTGCGTTTGGCCCGCTTCATGCCATCCGGCAGCAACTCAAACGGAATGTCGCGCCACGAACCGCCGATTGGGATGTGGCGCATCCGCGCCTCGTTGACCGGGCTGAGCCGGGGGGCGTCATGGTTGCCGACCAGACCGGGCGCGCCGTCACGGGCATAGGCCCGGAACCAGTGACCCGCCTCGTCCACATAGGGTTGCGGTCCAGGCTTCTGGCCGTTGGTCAAGGGGGCCAAATCGCCGATGGCGTCCCAAATCGTGGTGAAGGGCGTCAAGCCGCCGCCCGCAGGTCCGTGGGTCGGGGTGGGAAAGTCAATCGGCGCGCCAAGCCGGTTGCCAATGAAAACGATGCGCCGCCGTTCCTGCGGCACGCCATACTCTTCGGCCTTCAGCACCCGGCAATCGACGGCGTAGCCAAGCCCGCGCAACTCATCCTTGATCGACTGAACAACCGCCCCTCCGGCGATGGAGGTGATTCCGGTGACGTTTTCCATCACCACCCATTTGGGGCGCAGGCCGTCAACGATCCGCAGATACTCACGAAACAAACCGGCGCGCGCGTCGTGCAAACCGCGCTGGTGGTTGTAAACGGAATAGGCTTGGCAGGGCGGGCCGCCCAGCAGCACGTCCAACGCCCCGCGCGTCACCCCGCCCGCCGCCATCAGCCGATCAACCGTGATCTCCTGAATTGGGCCAAGGATGAAGTCCGCCTCTGGATGGGTCGCGCGATAGGTCGCTCCGGCCGCCGCGTCGACGTCATTGCCGACAAGCACATGGTAGCCCGCTTGGCGAAACCCTTCGGAAAGCCCGCCAGCGCCACAAAACAGGTCCATCGCGGTCAGGCGCGGCTGCGCGGACATCGGCCACCTTTTGCTTTCACGATCCCGGAACCGATCCGTTCCTACAGTCGCAGTCTAAAAGTTCTGGTTATGTTCTGCAACGGCGTTTCCACGCGATGAGCCATCATCGCCCGGAAAACCCACTGGGAATCTTTTAATCCCGTTCCGAAACCCATGGCAAGACCGCAAACGCCCGCCATTCCCCAACTTTCCCATTCCCAAGCCCCCGCCCGCGCCCATATCACTGTCGGCGGAACCTGGGGGGAGCGGCGGCATGATGATCGGTGGCCGGACGGTGATGGTGTGCGATTGCGCGGGCGGCGTCGCGTTGGATGGGGCGGCGCTGGGGGCGGCTTGTGGGGCCGGGGGGGCGGTCGCCGTTCACAGCCATTTGTGCCGGTCGCAGCTTGATCGGTTCGAGGCGGCGCTCGCCGCCTCCGATGGCCCCCTGCTGGTCGCCTGCACGCAGGAGGCGCCGCTGTTCCGCGAAATCGCGGCGGACATGGCCCCCGACGTCGCGCTGGGCTTCGTCAACATCCGCGAAAAGGCGGGCTGGTCGGACGAGGGGGCGGACGCCCTGCCGAAGATCGCCGCGCTGCTGGCCGAAGCGGCCCTGCCGATTCCGCCGACCGGGGCCTTGTCGCTGACCTCCAACGGCGTCTGTCTGGTCTATGGGTCCGACGAGCGCGCGGTGGAGGCCGGGCGGCGACTCGCCAAGCATCTGGACGTCACCGTGCTGTTGACCGCGCCGCGCGACGTCGCGCCGCCGCCGGTGATGGACGTCGCCCTGTTCCGGGGCCGCATCCGCGCGGCGCGCGGCTGGGTCGGGGCGTTCGAGATCGTGGTGGATGATTACGCCGCCGCCCTGCCCGCCGCGCGCGGCGCGCTGGCGTTCGAGCCGCTGCGGCACGGCGCCTCGGCCCGCTGCGACTTGATCCTGGATTTGACCGGCGGCGCGCCGCTGTTCCCCGCCCATGGGCGGCGCGACGGCTATCTGCGCGCCGATCCCGGCAATCCGGCGCAGGTGGCCGACGCTCTGCTCGCCCTGATCGATCTGGTGGGAGAGTTTGAAAAGCCGCTGTTCGTCGATTACAAGCCCGACCTCTGCGCCCATTCCCGCAGCCGCAAAACCGGCTGTTCGCGCTGTCTGGACGTCTGCCCGACCGGGGCGATCACGCCGAACGGCGACGTCGTCGCCATCGACCCGCATGTCTGCGCCGGTTGCGGATCCTGCGCGTCGGTCTGCCCGACCGGGGCCGCCACCTACGCCCTGCCGCCCGCCGCCACGGTGTATGAGCGGCTGCGCACGCTGCTGACCACCCACGCCATGGCGGGGGGAACGGCCCCCGCTTTGTTGATCCACGACCCGCGCCATGGGGAGGAGATGATCGGCCTGATCGCCCGCCATGGCCGGGGGCTGCCCGCCCGAATCATCCCCTTCGCCCTGAACGAGGTGACGCAGGCCGGATTCGATCTGTTCGCGCTGGCGCTGGCCTATGGCTGCGCCCATGTCCGCGTGCTGACCGGGCCGGAGAATGCCGGGGAAACCGCCGGGCTGGCCAGCCAGATCGGCTTGGCGGAGGCGGCCCTCAGCGGTCTTGGTTATGGTTCCGGTCGGGTCGGGGTGATCGAGTCCCGCGACCCCGACGCCGTTGCGGCGGAGCTGTGGGGC
Organism: Azospirillum sp. FG154; assembly: GCF_057809575.1. NCBI lineage: Bacteria > Pseudomonadati > Pseudomonadota > Alphaproteobacteria > Rhodospirillales > Azospirillaceae > Azospirillum > Azospirillum sp. FG154. The sequence continues at coordinate 46,550 of NZ_JBMDKF010000009.1, forward strand.
CTGCCCGCCATCGCGCCGCACCGGGCCGGGATGTTCCTGCCGATGGGAAGCAAACGAAGCGTCACCATGCTGGCCCTGCGCCATCTGCACGGCGCCGCCCCTGCTCCGGTCGAAGTCTTGCCGCTTCCGCCGGGGGCGCCCTTCGGCCGGGTGGCGGTGGATGTGGCGGGCTGCACGCTGTGCCTGTCCTGCGTCGGGGCCTGCCCGACCGGGGCGTTGCTCGACAACGCCGACAAGCCGATGCTGTCCTTCGCGCAGGACGCCTGCGTCCAATGCGGGCTGTGCAAGACGACCTGCCCGGAGAAGGTCATCACCCTGGTCCCGGAAATCGACTTCCGCGACCGCGCGCGCGGCGCGTCGGTGGTGAAGGAGGAGGAACCCTATTGCTGCGTGTCCTGCGGCAAGCCCTTCGCCACCAAATCCTCGATCGAGAAGATCGTCGCGACGTTGACCGGAAAGCATTGGATGTTCGCCACGCCGGAGGCCGCCAACCGCATCCGCATGTGCGAGGATTGCCGGGTTCAGGACCAATTCGCCCAGGGCGGCGCGCCCTTTGCGCTGGGCCAGCCCCGGGTGACGCGCACCACCGACGACGATCTGCGCGAACGGGATGAGGCTGAACGGGATGAGGCCGAGCGCGCGGCGGCGGGCAAACCGCATTGACCCGATCCTCACCAAGACTTGATCGCCGTCAAGGCGACCCCGCCCTACCCTGTGGGACAAAAGGACACCATCTCTGTATGATGCGTGAGACCAACAAAAGGCGTTCCAACCGGACGCCGCGCAGCGGAGCCTGCCGATGACGAGCGTGTCCCCCGCCCCCCTCATCGACCCGTTCGGTCGGGCCGTGCAGTATCTGCGCGTGTCCGTCACCGACCGTTGCGACCTGCGTTGCGTCTATTGCATGGCCGAAGACATGAGCTTTCTGCCGAAGGCCGACGTGCTGACGCTGGAGGAGATCGACCGGCTGTGCAGCGCCTTCGTCAAGCTCGGCACGCGAAAACTGCGGCTGACCGGCGGCGAACCGCTGGTGCGGCGCGACGTGATGCAGTTGATCCGGGCCTTGGGCCGTCACATCGCGTCCGGCGATCTGGACGAGCTGACCCTGACCACCAACGGCACCATGCTGTTCAAGCACGCCGCCGGGCTGTATGAGGCCGGGGTGCGGCGGATCAACGTGTCGATGGACACGCTCGACCCCCACAAATTCCAGGCGATCACCCGCTGGGGCAAGCTCGACAAGATTCTGGGCGGAATCCAGGCGGCGAAGGACGCCGGGCTGAAGATCAAGATCAACTGCGTGGCGCTGAAGGGCGTCAACGACGACGAGATCCACCGCATGGTGGCGTGGTGCGGCGAGCAGGGCTTTGACCTGACCTTCATCGAGGTCATGCCGATGGGCGACATTGGCGAGGGCGCGCGGCTCGATCAATATTGGCCGCTGACCCAGTTGCGGGCCGAGTTGGAAACACGCTGGACGCTGGACGAGAGCGACCACCGCACCGGCGGCCCCGCCCGCTATGTCCGGGTGCGGGAAACCGGCCAGCGCGTCGGCTTCATCACGCCGCTGACGCACAATTTCTGCGAAAGCTGCAACCGGGTGCGGCTGACCTGCACCGGCACGCTCTACATGTGCCTGGGCCAGGAGGACGCCGCCGACCTGCGCACGCCCCTGCGGATGAGCGACGAGGACGGCCCGCTGATCGACGCGGTGCGCGACGCCATCACCCGCAAGCCCAAGGGCCATGATTTCCTCATCGACCGCCAGCACCAAGGCCCGGCGGTTCCCCGGCACATGAGCGTGACGGGGGGGTGAGAGCGCGCGAGTCAGCATGGCCCCCTCCCCAGCCCTCCCCCGCTTGCCAGCGGGAGAGGGGGCCTTTCGGACAAGCGCCGGTCATCCCCTCTCCCGCGTGAACGGGGGAGGGTTAGGGAGGGGGCAAAGCCATCCCCCAAAACCCCAAAACAAAAACCCCGACGAAACACGGAAACGCCCCATGCCCCTGCCCTTCCTGACCGGCCTGCGCGTCATCGACCTTGGCCAGTATCTGCCCGGCCCGCACGCCGCCCAGCTTCTCGGCGATTTGGGGGCGGAGGTGGTGAAGGTGGAGCCGCCGGACGGCGACCCGCTGCGCTTTCTCGGGCCGCAGGACAGCGACGGCGTCACCGCCGCGTATAAGATCTTCACGGCGGGCAAGACCGTCGTCACGCTGGATCTGAAGACGGCGGAAGGCCGCGCGGCGCTGGAATCGCTGATCGCACGAGCCGACGCGCTGGTCGAAAGCTACCGCCCCGGCGTGATGGACAAGCTGGGGCTGGGGCGCGAGCGGCTGCGGGCGCTGAACCCGCGCTTGGTTCACGCCAGCCTGTCGGGCTGGGGCTATGGCGGCCCCTACGCCACGCGGGCCGGGCATGATCTGAATTACATGGCGGTCGGCGGCGGGCTGGACGCCTCCGGCATGCCCGACCGTCCGGTGATTTCCTATCTGCCGGTCGCCGATTTCGCCTCCGCCCAGCAAACCGCCCTGGCGGTGGTCGCGGCGCTGTTCGGGCGGGAGCGCACGGGCGCGGGCTGCTTCCTCGATCTGTCGATCATGGAAACCGTGCTGGGCTGGCAGGGCATCAATTTGACCGCCGCCGCGCGCGGCCAGATGCCGAACCGGGGGGAGGCGCTGCTGTCGGGCGGCGTCGCCTGCTACCGCATTTACCAGACGGCGGACGGGCGTTTCATCACCCTGTCGGCGCTGGAGCCGAAATTCTGGCGCGGCTTCTGCGCGGCGGTGAACCGCCCCGACTGGCTCGCCCGACAGACGGACGCCCTGCCGCAAAGCGCGCTGACGGCGGAGCTGTCCGAGCTTTTCGCCAGCCGCGATTTGGCGGATTGGCAAGCCCTGCTCGACCCGGTGGATTGCTGTTTCGAGGCGCTGCCGGAAATCGGCGAGATCGCCGCGCACCCGCACATCGCCGCGCGCGGCCAGATTCAGGCGACGCCGGGAGCCGAACCGTTGGTGGAAACGCTGATGGGCCTGCGCGTCGATGGCGGCGCGCCGCCCGCCCGCGCGCCCTGGCGGGCCAGCGACGCGGCGGCGGTGCTGGCCGCCTGGAACGGCGCGGCGGCTTAAACCGCCAGCAGACCCAGCGTGTCCGCCTCCTCGCGAGCGGGGAGCGGGCCACGGCGCGCGCCGGACAGATAGGCGCGCGACAGGTCCGCCGTGGTCTCGTCGCAGCCGCGCAGATCGGCGGAGGCGAGGTTGGCGTTGTCGAAGATCGTTCCGGCGATGCGCGCGCCGCCCAGACGCGCGCCGCGCAGATCGGCGCCGCTCAGCGTCGCGCCGGACAGGTTGGCGGGCCACCAGCGCCCGGTCGGCGTCCCGTCGGGCTTGCGCAACTCAACCTGACCAAGATCGGCGTCGCCCGCGTGGGCGCCCGACAGATCGGCCCCCATCAAATTGGCCCCGGTCAGAATGGCTTGATCCAACTTGGCCTGACACAGCTTTGCCCCGCCGAAATCGGCCAGCGACAGTTGGGCGTTGGCGAGCGACGCCTCGCTCATCTGGGCGTTGCGGAACACCGCGCCCGACAGGTCGGCGGCGGTCAGATCGACGCCGCGCAGATCCATATCGGAAAAATCGGCCCGCGCCCCATGCCGCCCGCCGCTGTTGATCCACGCAATGTGCAGTTCAAGCATCTGGCGCACTTCGGGCCGCAGGCTGCCGCCGCCCTTCATGTAAATCGCGCCGTTGAGGTTGGCCCCAACCACGTCAGCCTTGGAAAAATCCACGTTGCGCAGCACGGCGTCGCGCAAATCGGCGTTGCGCAGGATGGTCTGGTTCAGCGTCGCCCCATTCAGAATCGCCTTTTTCAGCTTGGCCCCGGTGAAGTTGGCGTCGCTCAGATCGGCCCCGGCCAGATTGGCGGCGAACAGGTTGGCTCCGGCGAAATCGGTGCCCCGCAAGCCGCTGTTGGTCAAATCGGCGTGGCTGAGATCGGCGTTCTTGAAATTCACCCCATCCAACGAGGCGTCCTGAAGGTTCGTGCGCTGCCGCACTTCCTCCCGACCGGAGACGAAGGTCAGGATTTGGCCGGGACGCAGGTCGGCCTCCTCAAAATCGGTGCCGCGCAGGTTGGCTTTCAGGAAATTGGCCCCGCGCAGATCGGCGCGGACAAAGCGCGAGCCGACGAGAACGGCGCGGGTGAAATTGGCGCCGAACAGATCGGACATGTCAAAGCTGACCGCCTCCAACTCGGCGTCCGAGAAATTGACCTGCGTCAGAACCGCCGAATTGAGGGTGAAGCCTTTCAGCCGCAGCCCCGACAAATCAGCCGCCTTGGCCTGTAGCCGGACCCCGCCGGGGCGCAGCTTCAGATAAAACAGGTGATCCCTGACCTGTTTCAGGAACTCCATGCCACGGTCAGTCATGGAGGCGTCCCCATCAATGCCTCAGCGGATAAGGATCATAGGCCGCTTGGCAGATCTGCAAAAGTACCTATTACATATTGTTGGATTTCTAAACCATCGCTGGAAAGAGTCCGGCGACGGGTTTGAAAAGACGCCATGTCTGGTTTCAATCACCTTGACGGTAGGGCGACATCGTCGCCAAAGCCGCGATGTCGGCGGCGACGGCGGCGCGCTCTTCGGCCAAATGACGGTCCAACGCCCGACGGAATCCAGGATCGGCGACCCAATGGGCGCTGTAGGTTTCCACCGGCAGATAGCCGCGCTGGATCTTGTGCTCGCCCTGCGCCCCGGCCTCCACCCGCTTCAACCCGCGTTCGATGGCGAAATCCAGCGCCCGGTAATAGCAGGCTTCAAAATGGAGATAGCGGTAACGCCCGTCGGATCCCCAATTGCGGCCATACAGCGTGTCGGTCCCCAACAGGTTCAGCGCCCCCGCCACCCAGTCCCCATCATCCTCGCACATCACCAGAACGACCCGGTCGGCCATGGTCTGGCCCAACTGGTCGAAGAAGGCGCGGTTGAGATAGGCCCCGCCCCATTTGCGATCAGCCGTTTCCAGATAGAAGGTGTGAAAAGCGTCCCAATGCTCCGGCTTCAGGTCGTCGCCGGTCAGGGTGTGCAGGCGGACGCTGCTCTCGGCCACCTCGCGCCGCTCCTTGCGGATGGCCTTGCGTTTGCGGGAGTTCAGCGCGTCGAGAAAATCATCGAACGAGCCATAACCGCGATTCTCCCAATGATATTGCACGCCGATCCGTTGCAGCCACCCAGCCGCGCCCAACCGCGCCCAATCGGCGGCGTGGGGAAAGGTGACGTGGGCGGACGAGACGCCGTAACGCGTGGCGACCCGCTCCAACGCGGTGATGAGCGCGGCGGCGACCTCCTCCCCCGCGCCGGGGGCCAGCAGCAGGCGTGATCCGGGAACCGGAGAGAAGGGCGCCGCCACCTGAAGCTTTGGGTAATAGCGCCCGCCCGCCCGCTCGTAAGCGTTGGCCCAGGCGTGGTCGAACACATATTCGCCGTAGGAGTGACTCTTCAGATAGGCGGGAACCGCGCCCACCATCCGCCCGGCCCCGTCAAAGGCGACCAGATGGCTGGGCTGCCAGCCGGTCTTGCCGGTCGCCGACCCCGATTCCTCCACCGCCGACAGGAAAGCGTGGCGCAGGAACGGGTTGTCGGGACCGGCGCAGGCGTCCCACGCGGGCGCGTCCGCCTGGCCGATCCCGGTCAAAATCGTCACGGTGATGGCGTCGTCGCCGTCCGTCATCAAACACTCTCCCTTGGTGCGAGGTGGGAGATGGGTTCTCCGCCGCGTCGCGGCAAGACGCGCGTCACCGTGGAACGATCAGGCGACTTCCAAAATGGCGTCCACCTCGACCGCGACGTTGCCCGGCAACGACGACACGCCGACGGCGGCGCGCGCGTGCTTGCCCGCTTCGCCGAACACCTCCTGCATCAGTTCCGACGCGCCGTTGATGACCAGCGGGTGATCGTGGAAGTCAGGGCCGGCGTTGACGAAGCCGCCCAGCTTCAACACACGGGTCACGCGGTCCAGGTCGCCGCCCAGCGCCGCCTTGGCCTGGGCCAGAATGTTCAGGGCGCAGAGCTTGGCGGCTTCCTTGCCCTGCTCCAGCGTGTAGTCCTGACCGACCTTGCCGACGAACTTGCGCTCGCCGTTCCAGATGGTGATCTGGCCGGAGATGTAAAGAGTGTTGCCTGAGCGGGTGTAACCGACATAGGCCGCCACCGGGGCCGCCGCCTGCGGCAACTCGATGTTCAGCTCCGCAAGGCGCGCGTCGATCCGACTGGTCATGATGCTTCTCCCGTTCCCGCCTTATAAGGCCGGTTTGGTTGGTTGGTGGGGCGACCATACCCGCGCGGGTCGGGGAATGGGAAGAATCCTCCGGCGGACTCATCGGCAGTTCCGTCCCCATCGGCAAAGTTTTCCCGGAATCTTTTTCGACTCTCTTTCGGCCCGTTTGACGGCGAAACCCGGCGGTTTTTGCCGATCATTTTTATTTCTCAATAAAAACAATGAGTTAAATTGGAAAATCAGAGTTGGCACGGCTCTTGAAAGGATGGTGTCACGCAAACGCACGTTGCCTCGCTCCGGTCAAAAGACCAGCCGCGAGGAGACAGCCTCAGAAGGAGACTTGGAGCCATGGCCAACGACGTCACTCTCACCGCCGCAATGCGCACCAACCTGCTGCAATTGCAGGGCACCCAGGAAAACATCAACAAGAAGCAGAACATCCTCTCGACCGGCAACAAGATCAATTCGGCTTTGGATGGTCCGACCGCCTTCTTCGCCGCGAAGGGCTTGACCCAGCGCGCGGGCGATCTGACCTCGCTGAAGGACGCGATGGGCCAGTCGATCAGCACCATCAAGGCCGCCGACAAGGGCCTGACCTCCATCGACAGCATGATCGATCAGGCCAAGGGCCTGACGACCGCCGCTTACGCCGCTCTGGGCACCGACGCCGCGTCGGTCGCCACCCGCAAGGCGCTGGCCACCCAGTTCAACAATCTGAAGGACCAGATTGACAAGCTGGCGGGCGACAGCGGGTATCAGGGCAAGAACCTGATCGGCGGCAACGGCCTGCGCATGGACAGCACCAGCGCCTCCCGCCAGGCGGTCAACACCATCCAGGGTGTGGAAAACGCCCGCGTCTCCAACGTGATCTCGGCCGACACCTATTCGATCCGCATCAAGGGCAAGGGCACGATCGAGGGCGCGGTCGGCGACATCGCCACCGCCGAAAACGCTCACGGCCTGACCGGCCTGAAGCTGTCCGGCAAAATGGCGACCACGCTGGGCAGCTTCTCCGACGTGCAGATCGAAGTGCGGGGCGCCAATGGCCGCGAACGCTCCTTCATCGTCACGGACGGCAAGGAAAGCCGGACGATCTCCTACTTCGACAACAACCAGACCATCGACACCAAGCTGACCCAGGCGGCGACCTCCACCACCGCCCAAGCGTCGCAAGTGACGATCGGCGGCACGATCGAAGCGGGCGACATCTTCTCGGTCACGGTCGAAGGTCAGACCTTCAGCTACACCGCGACCTCGTCGGACGTCGCCATCGGTCAGACCTCCAAGGCCAACATCGCCTCGCAGCTCCAGGCCTCGATCAACAGCGCTCTGGCCACCGGCGGTCGTCTGGCGGGCAAGGATCTGGCGTCCACCTCCGTCGGCACCCAGGGCACCATCACCCTGACCGGCGCGACCACGACGGGCGTCGCCCGTGAAGTGACGCTGGCCGCCACCACGACCAACGCGCTGACCAAGCACATCTCGGAAAGCTTCGCGTCGGGCACCGTGGTCTCCTTCACCGTGGACCGCACCCTGCTGGAAAACTCCAACAACTCGGGCAACGGCATCTCGGTCATCGAGAAGAAGGTCGATCTTCAGGTTCAAATCACCAACCTGAACGGCGCTCAGATGACACGCGACGGTATGAACAACCGTGGCGAAAGCAAGCTGGCCGACGGCGAACAGTCCTTCGCGTTCGACAGCGGCACCGTCCGCATGAAGATCGACCAACAGACCATCCAACAGGCGGCCTCGGCCAACTGCTCGGCGAACATCATCACCAAACAGGTGACGGACGCCAACACGTCGAACGATCTGACGGTGCAGTTGAACGAACGCAACACCAACACCATCAACGTGGCGGCGGTGAACCTGACCACCAGCGGTCAAGGCCTGCGGTTGGACGGGGCGCAGAACAACTGGACCGACCGTTCGGACATTGACAACGCGGTCGCCGGTCTGGACTTCGCCAAGGCCACGGTCCGCTCCGCCTCGCAACAATTGTCCACCAACCTGAACGTCATCACGACCCGTGAAACCTTCACCAAGGAGTTCAGCGACGTCCTGACCGAAGGCGCCAGCAAGCTGACGCTGGCCGACCAGAACGAAGAAGGCGCCAGCCTGCTGATGCTGCAAACCCGCCAGCAGCTTGGCACCATCGCCTTGACCCTGGCCAACCAGTCGCAGCAGTCGATCCTGCGTCTGTTCTAAGACGGGGGTCTCCCCCAGGCCAACGCGCCGCGTCGATGGGCGTCCCGAATGGGGCGCCCACTCGCGTTTGGGGACCGGGTTTTCAGCGTGGAGACGCGGCCTCGATCAGGGCGCGGGCGTCGGCGGCCAGAGCGGCCCGCCCCGTGGCCCGCGTGTACATCATGTGCCCGCCCTCATGCACGCTCACCCGCACGCGGTCGCGCTCCTGCGGCGGCAACTCCAGACGCGCGGCGATCCAACGCGACGCCATGTAGGGGGTAATCAGATCCGTCCGGCCATGGGCGATCAGCACCCGCAGCGACGGCTGCAAGGTCAAGGCGGTCTGCAACGAATCGGTCGCGCTTGGCGCGGACATGCGCGGCCACTCCCACCCCCGGTTCACCCGGTCGCTCAACAGCCGATAGGCCAGATCGCTCCGGACGCCCAAGGACTCCGCCGCGTAACCGGCGAAGGCGGTGGCGTAGGTGGACACCGTTCCTTTCAGGAAGGGATCAAAGGGAACGCGCGCGGCGCCAGGATCGGGATCCGCCGCCGTGAAGGTTCCATCATAGACGCTCAGCACCCGCCCATCGGCGCGCAGCAACTCGCGGGTGAACAGCGCCATCGGCGCCCGTCCGCGCTGGCGGACCACCAGATCGACCGGCAGCCCGACAACGCCCGCCACCTGGGTGAAGAAGCCCTGCGCCTGATCGAGCCGCCCGTAGTCCAACCCAGCCAGCCCGGTGAGATAGCCGCCCAAGGCGAACTCCTCGGCTTTCCGCGCCGCCTCTTCGGGCGTTCCCGGCGCCCGACCGAAGGCCGCCGCCGTCGCCGCCATGGCGGGCAGCTTGAAGGCGGTCGCCAACAGGCCATCCTCGTCGATGGACGCGAAATCGACCACCGGCGACACCAGGATCAAGCCGTTGACGGCGACCCCGATGTTTTGAATCAGCTCATCGGCCATTTTGACGATGCGGAAACCGCCATAACTCTCACCCGCCAGGAATTTCGGCGCGGACCAGCGGTCGTTCCGGGTCAACCACAGCCGCACCACCTCCGCCATCGCCTTGGCGTCGCCCTCGATCGACCAGAAACGCTTTTCCCCGTCGCCGTCGGTTTTCGTCGCGCGGCTGTAGCCGGTGCCGACCGGATCGACGAACACCAGATCGGTGAAGGCCAACCAGGAATCGGGGTTGTCGATCAACGGCGCGGGCGGACCCGCCAGCGCCCCGTTCGCCGCGAACGTCACCACCCGTGGCCCCGCCGCGCCCAAATGCATGTAGGCCGACGCCGCCCCCGGACCGCCGTTGAAAACAAAGGTCACGGGACGAGGCGGCTGAGACGCCCCGCTTTGCTCCGCCCGATAGGAGACGGTGAAAATCCGCGCCGCCACCTCCTCTTTCGGGCCGTCGCGCAGCGGCAGAAACTCCGCTGTGGCGCTGTAGGCCAAGGGACCGGGCGCCAACGGCAAGACATGCCGCGTGACCCGACGCTGCGCGTCGAAAGCCGGTTCGCTCGGGGACTCGGTCGTTGGCCCCTCCGCCTTTTCCGGGCGATCCTGCGCCCATCCCGGATTGGCCATCACACCCCCAATCAGGACCGCCCCCAGCGCCACCGGCAGCGGGGCGGAGAACAGCGCGAACAGACGATGGGAACGCGGCGGCATGGCGACCTCTTGATTTGAAGCACTGCGCCGACATATTGCGACGATGGGGAGCGGGCGCAACGGGCGCTCAGCCTCCATCGCCGCCGCCACTCATGAAATTTGGTTGGATCCCATGCGGATAAACAATTCGTAGCACTTTTCCGATACTGTCCCGCCAATCTCTCTTACCGGGAACGACACCATGGCCTCCCTTCTGCACGCCCCCATTCGTGCGCGCCTGTTTCTGGGTTTCGGCGCAGTTCTGCTGCTCTTGGTGAGCCTGACGGTGGTCGGCGTCAACGAAGTGCGGAAGATCGAAACCGATCTCACCGTCATCAACGACGTGAACAGCGTCAAGCAACGTCACGCCATCAATTTCCGGGGCAGCGTCCATGACCGCGCCATCGCGCTGCGCGACGTGGTGCTGGTCCCCGACTCCATCCTGCCAACGGTTCTCGGCGACATCGACCGGCTCGCCAGCTTCTACGCCGACGCCGAACGGCAGCTCGACGCGATGGTCGCCACAATGACCAACCTCAGCGCCGAAGAGCGGGCGATGATCGCCGCCATCAAGGAGATCCAGACGCGCACGCTGCCTCTGGTCAAAAAGGTGATCGACGCCCGCAAGGCCAACAATGTCCCGCTGGCGCAGGAAACCCTGCTGGCCGACGCCCGCCCGGCCTTCAACGAATGGCTGGCCCGCATCAACGCCTTCATTGATTTGCAGGAAAAGAAAAACAACGTCCTGGCGGTTCGGGCCAGCGGCCTCGCCCATGGCTTCCAAACGCTGATGGTCACGCTGTGCGGCGTCGCCCTGCTGCTGGCCGTCGGCTTCGCCCTGTGGACGCTGGGGGCGCTGCGCCCGCTGCGCCGTCTGACCGACAGCACCTTGAAACTGGCCAAGGGCGACCTGAACGTCGATGTGCCGCAGGCCAGCGGCAACGACGAGATCGCCCAGATCACCGGCGCGGTCGAGATTCTGAAGACCAACGCGGTCGAGGCCGACGCCTACCGCCGCCGTCAGGCCGACAACGAGCACGCCGCCGAAGCCAAGAAGCAGGCCGAGATGAACGCGCTGGCCGACCGTTTTGAAAGCCAGGTCAAGGGCGTGGTCAACAGCGTGTCGTCGTCTTCGGACGAAGTTCGGACGCTGGCCCGCGCGTTGAGCGCCACGGCGGAGCAGACCGAGAGCAAGGCGACCACCGTCGCCGCCGCGTCGGAACAGGCGTCGGTCAACGTCCAGACCGTGGCCGCCGCCGCCGAGGAGCTGGCCGCGTCGATTTCCGAGATCGGTCGCCAGATCGGCGAAAGCACGCGCAAGGCCAAGCAAGCCGCCGATCAGGCCGACGGCACCAACCGCATCGTCGATGGTCTGTCGTCCAAGGCCAACCAGATCGGCGACGTCGTCAATCTGATTTCCAGCATCGCCGGACAAACCAACCTGCTGGCGTTGAACGCCACCATCGAAGCGGCGCGTGCCGGCGAGGCGGGCAAGGGCTTCGCCGTCGTCGCCAGCGAGGTCAAGTCTCTGGCCAACCAGACCGCCAAGGCGACCGACGACATTTCCCAGCAGATCAACGAAATCCAGGCGGCGACCGCCGACGCGGTGGCGGCGATCAAGAGCATCGCCGCCACGATTGGCGAGGTGAACAGCATCGTCGGAACCATCGCCGAGGCGGTGGACGGCCAGAACGCCGCCACCATGGAAATCGCCCGCAACGTTCAACAGGCCTCGGCGGGAACCAACGAGGTGTCCTCGTCGATCAACGGCGTGCTGCACGCGGCGGCGGAAACCGGCGGCGGGGCCACCCGCCTGCTGACCTCCTCGGGCGAGCTGTCCAAGCAGGCCGAATTGCTGCGGACCCAGGTGGACCGTTTCCTGTCCAGCGTGCGCAGCGGAAGCTGAATCAGCGCCGTCTAATGACCGGAGGAGGACTGAACAGTCCTTCTCCGGCGCGGCCCGCGTCAAAACGTAGCGAAAGCCTCAAGCGCCGCAGGTCGCTCTTGATGCGTCCAATCCAGCCACGTACAGGGTGCTCCTCACTTTCACAGGAAAGCCCGGCTCGCCATGACGTGCGACAGCGTTGATTATGGGTCGTTGGTGTGGAGCGACGATCTGATCCTGGGCATCGACCGGATCGACGAACAGCACCGCCAATGGATCGCTTTGGTCCAGGCTTACCAGAACGCTGTTGTGAATGGCGGCTCCGCCGAGGAGATTCAGCGCACGCTGTCCGCCGCCGCCGCCTACACCGAAAGCCATTTCGAGGATGAGCAGGCGGTGATGGAGGAGGCCGGATACCCCTTCATCGACGACCACCTCGCGCAACACAGACTGGCCTGGCGGCGGGTGAACGGGCTTGGCGCCGACGGCCCGGCGGAGGATGGCGAGGAAAACGAGGCTCTCCGCGACAGCCTCGCCGACTTCCTGCCGCAATGGCTGATGCTGCACATCAACACCGCCGACCGCCAGTTCGCCCGCTGGCGCCGCAGCCAAGCCGCCACGGAAGCCGCCGCTGAACAGCCCCCGGCTCCTTGCGCGCCCGCCGCCATCGACGATGGTCGGGTGTTCGCCGACATTCCGCTGTAAGCGCCAGCCGCAGGCCCCCTCCCCGACCCTCCCCCGCGTTGCGGGAGAGGGGGAGATGGGTTGCTTAACGGTTCGCCCGCCACCACGCCATCAGGCCGGTGGTGGAGGCGTCATGCGCGCCGTCCTGCGGCGCGGCGTCCAGTTCCGGCAGGATGCTGCTGGCCAACTGCTTGCCCAGCTCGACGCCCCACTGGTCGAAGCTGTTGATGTTCCAGACGACGCCCTGGACGAACACCTTGTGCTCGTACAGCGCGATCAACGCGCCCAACGTCGCCGGGGTCAGGCTTTTCAGCAGGATGGTGTTGGACGGGCGATTCCCGGTGAAGACGCGGTGGGGGACCAGAGCCTCGACGGCGTCCGGCGCTTTGCCCGCGCGGGTCATCTCGGCACGAACCTCGTCGGCGGTCTTGCCGCGCATCAGCGCTTCGGCCTGGGCGAAGACGTTGGACAGCAGGATGCGGTGATGGGCGCCCGCGCTCTCCCCGATGGGGTTGTGGCTGGTCGCCATCGCGACGAAATCGCAGGGAATCAGCGCGGTTCCCTGATGGATCAACTGGTAGAAGGCGTGCTGGCCGTTGGTGCCCGGCTCGCCGAACACCACCGGGCCGGTGGCGTGGTCCACCGGCTCCCCGTCGCGCGTCACCGATTTGCCGTTGCTCTCCATGTCCAACTGCTGGAGATAGGCGGTGAAGCGGTGGAGATACTGGTCGTAGGGCAGCACCGCCTGACTCGACGCCCCCCAGAAATTGACGTACCACACGCCCAACAGCGCCAGCAGAACCGGCATGTTGCGCTCCAGCGGCGCTTCTCGGAAATGCTCGTCCATCGCGTGGGCGCCGGTCAGCAGCTCGGCGAAGCGTTCCGGCCCGATGGCGATGGCGATGGGCAGGCCGATGGCCCCCCACAGGGAATAGCGCCCGCCGACCCAATCCCAAAAGCCGAACATGTTGGCCGGGTCGATGCCGAACTTCACCACCTCCGCCTCGTTGGTCGAGACGGCGACGAAATGCTTGGCGACGTGGGCGGGATCCTTGGCGCTTTCCAGGAACCAGCGGCGGGCCGAATGGGCGTTGGTCAGGGTTTCCTGGGTGGTGAAGGTCTTCGACGCCACGATGAACAGGGTGGTGTCGGGGTCCAGCCACTTCAGCGTTTCGGCCAGATGCGTGCCGTCGATGTTCGAGACGAAATGCAGCGCGACATGGGGGTGGACGAAGGGCTTCAGCGCCTCCGTCACCATCACCGGACCAAGGTCGGAGCCGCCAATGCCGATGTTCACCACGTCGGTGATCGGCTGGCCGGTGTAGCCGGTCCACACCCCGTCGCGCACGGCGGCGGCGAAGGCGTCCATCCGCTCCAGCACGGCGCGGACGGCGGGCATGACGTCGCGGCCATCGACCGTCACCGGGCGGGCGGAGCGGTTGCGCAGCGCGGTGTGCAGAACCGCGCGCCCTTCGGTCAGGTTGATCGGCGCGCCGCCGAACATGCGGTCGCGCCAACCCGCGACGTCCTGTTGCCGGGCGAGGTCGAGCAGGAGGTTGAGCGTCTCAGGCGTGATTCGATTCTTGGAATAATCCAGGAACAGCCCGGCGGCCTCGACCGAAAAGCGGTCGAAGCGGGCGGGATCGGCGGTGAACAGGTCGCGCATGTGGGTGTCGCCAAAATCCCGGCGATGCTGGGCGAGCGCCGCCCAGGCGGGCGAGCGGGTGAGCGCGGTCATGATGCTTGGACTCCTGAAACACGATGGTCCTTTGACGCGGCGTGTGGAGCCTAACACCGTCCGGGGCGAGCGGCCACGCGCCAATGCGCGCGGAAGGCCGCCTGCCCGTGATGTTTTCCGCTGAAAAGCGCCCTTTCCCCGGATCGCCTTACCGAATCTCCTCGATGGTCCGGGTCGGCGTCACCCCGTCGGGGCGGCCAACCAGCACGGTCAGCAGCCGGGCCGGGTCCAGCAGGCGCTTGGCCACCCGCCGCACGTCGTCCGCCGTCACCGCGTTGATGAAGCGGTCGCGCTGGTCGAGATAGTCGATGCCCAACCGGTCGCGCCGCACCTGCAACAGCGTCTTGGCGATGGACGGCGTCGATCCCAGTTGCAGCGGGAAGGATCCCGTCAGATAGGTCTTGGCGTCGGCCAATTCCTGATCGCTGACGCCGTCGGCGGCCATGCGCGCCCATTCCGCCCGCATGATCTCCAGCGCCTGCCCGGCCTTGGCGTTGACGGTGGAGCCGCCCGCGATCACCAGCGCCGTGCGGTCCATCGGCACGAGGTAACTGTAAACGCCATAGCTCAGGCCCCGTTTCTCCCGCACCTCCTCCATCAGACGGGAGCCGAAGCCGCTGCCGCCCAGCACGTAATTCATCACGGTGGCGGCGTACCAATCGGGATCGGCCCGCTTCACGCCGGGTTGCCCCATCAGAATGACCGTCTGCGCCGTCGGGCGCGGGGCGAGCAGCGTGTCGCCCAGCCCTTTGGGCGCAGCCTCCGGCAAGGCGGCGACGCTGGCGACGGCGGGCAGACCGCCGAACAGCCGGTCGAGCGCCCGGCCCAGATCGTCGGGCGCGATGTCGCCCGCCGCCGTCACGATCAAACGGTCGCGCCCGAATTGGCTTTTGACGAAGGCGCGGAGATCGTCGGGAGTGACGCGCGGCAGGCTGTCGAGCGACCCGCGCACCTCGCCGCCATAGGGATGGTCGGGATAGGCGGTGCTGTAGAAGAGCCGCCGGGCGACGTAGTTGGGATCGCCCTGTTCCCGCTTCAGCCCGGCCAGAGTTCCAGCCCGCATCCGCTCCACCGCCTCGGCGTCGAAACGCGGCTCGGTCATCGCCAGCCGGGCGAGGTCAACGGCCTCGTCGCGATGCTCCGTCAGGGTTCGCAGGGATCCGGTGAAGGCGTCGCGCCCGGCGTTGAAGCCCAGCGAAATGGCGTTGTCCTGCAAGCGGGTCTGGAAGGCTTGCGAATCGTAAGGTCCGGCCCCCTCGTCCAGCGCGTGGGCGGCGAGGTTCGCCAACCCCTCCTTGCCCGCCGGATCGTTGGCCCCCGCCCCCTCGAAGGCCCATTCCACCGCCAGGACGGGAACCTTGTGATCCTCGACCAGCCACGCCTCGATCCCGCCGGGGCTGACCACCTTCTTGATGTCGATGGCGTGGGCGGGGATCACGAACAGGCTGAGCGCCAGCGCGGCGAGAATCAGGCGTCTAGCCCCTCTGGGGGAAAACAGTGAAAACATCGGCGTCATCGCGCGCATCCTCAACCGTCCTTTCCAAGGGGCGGCAACAGCACGCCGGTGACATGATTGGTTTGGCCCAACACCGCGCGGGCGGCGGCGTTGACCTGTTCGGCGGTCACGGCGTCGATGCGCACCGGCCAGCTTTCCACATCGTCCAAACTCTGCCCGGTGGCGAGGGCCGCGCCCAGCGTTTGGGCCGGGCCGGTCAGGCTGTCGCGGGCGTAGGCGGCGGCGGCCAGCATCCGCTTGCGGGCGGTCGCCACCTCCTCCTCCGTCACGCCCTGGTCCAGCAGCTTGCGGATTTCCCCCCACAGGGCGTCTTCCAGCCGGTCCATCGGCACCCCGGCGGCGGGAGTCGCGCCCGTGTTCAGCGTGCCCATGTCCCAAGCGTTGGGGTTGTAGCCAAGCCACGCCGAGGTGGCGAGCTTGCGCTCCACCACCAAATCCCGATAGAGGCGGGAGGTGGAGCCGCCGCTCATGATCTCGGCCAAAACCTCCAGGGCGTAAACATGGTGGTCGGGATCGAGGCGATGGGAGGGAGCCACCCAACTGCGGTGAATCCAGGGCTGCCGCACCTCGGGATCGCGCAGGGTGACGCGGCGTTCGGCGGCCATCGGCGGTTCGCTCACCCGGCGGCGTTCGGGAACCGGGCGGGCGGCGACCGCGCCATAGGTGCGCTCGGCCAGCGGCTTCAGTTCGGCGGCGGACACGTCGCCCGACACCACCAGGATGGCGTTGTTCGGCGCGTACCAGGTTTTGTAAAAACGCTCGGCGTCGGCGCGGGTCAGCGTGGCCATCTCCTGCGGCCAGCCGATCACCGGCGTGCCGTAGGGATGGTGAACGAACAGGGTGGCGTTGATAAGCTCGCTCATCCGGTCGGTCGGCTTGTTTTCCACCCGCTGGCGGCGTTCTTCGATGATGACGTCGCGTTCAGGATCGACCAGCGCGTCGGTCAACCGCAGATTCGCCATGCGGTCGGCCTCCATCGTCATCACCAGTTCCAGCCGGTCGCGCGCCACATTCTGGTGATAGGCGGTGTAATCGTAAGAGGTGAAGGCGTTGTCGCGCCCGCCATTCTTGGCGACGATGCGGCTGAAGGCGCCGGGCGCCACCTGATCGGTGCCCTTGAACATCAGATGTTCCAGGAAATGGGCGATGCCCGACACCCCACGCTCTTCATCGGCGGCCCCCACCTTGTACCACACCATGTGGGTGACGACCGGCACGCGGCGGTTGGGAATCACCACCACCTGCATGCCGTTGGCCAGCGTGAAGCTTTCCGGGAAAAACACCCCCTTCTCAACGGCCAGGGCGGCCGATGGGGTCAACGGCGACAAAGGCGGCGGCAAGGCGAGCGCCGCCATGGTGAGCAGTCCAGCCACGGCAAGGCGCCGGATGGGGTGACGACGATGAGCGGCGACGGGCATGAAGGCTCCCGAACAAAAGGACGAACGCGGCGAAGGCCAGAAACAAAAAGGGCGCCTTTCCCAATGGAAAGACGCCCCCCGAAACTGGTGTGGCGAACCGCTTAGAACAAGCCTTCCAGCGGAGCCTTGTTCTTGCGTTCGATGGTCGGAGCGCCCAAGCCATCGACCGGCTTGCCCTGCGCCTGGGCTTCGCGCAAGCGCTGCTGCTCCTTGGTCGGATCGACGACCGAGAAGGGTTCCTCTTTCTTTTGCCAGAACAGCAGGCCGTCAATCCAACTCTTGTCGGCGACGATGAGCTGGGTGGTTTCCTGATCGACCGCGACGCGGATGTTGGGATCAATGCCCTTGGCGGCGATCTGGCCAACCAGCGCCGCTTCACCCGCCGTCTTGCCGCTGGCGGTCGCGCGCGCGGCGGCGGCCTTGCCGCCCAACACGGCGGCGGCGGCGGTCTGGGTCGGGCTGGCGTCCTGCGGGCGGGCCACGCCGGGGCGCGGCTTGGGCAGGTTGGCCGGTTGCAGGCTCGGCGGCAGGGTCAGCGGCGCGCGCGACACGACGGTGAATTCGTCCGGGCTGTGCCGGTCAAGCCCGATGGTCTGGCGCACTTCGCTGCACCCGCCCAACGCCAGCGCCGACAGCGCCAGCGTGACGAGAGTCCGGGAAGAGAAAATGGAGGTCTTGAGGCTGGTCACGTTCGGATTCCGTCGTCAGTCACTTGGCGTCCGTCCCGTGGCGTTCATCACGCGGGTGGTCGGCGCAGGAACTCTCTTACGACTTTTCGCGGCCCGCGAACAGTCCGTCGAGCAGCAGAAACGCCACGCCCACGCTGATTCCGGCGTCGGCCACGTTGAAGGCCCAAAAATGCCACGAGTCGATGTGAAAATCGAGGAAGTCGGCGACCGCGCCAAAGCGCAGCCGGTCGATCACGTTGCCCGCCGCGCCGCCGATGATGAAGCCGATGGCCAGCGCCATCAGACGCCGGTCGGCCTGCCGCAGCCACGCCACCAGACTGACGGCGATGACGGCGGCGATTCCGCTCAACACATAAGGCATATAGGCCGCGCCGCTGGCGAAGGCGCCGAAGCTGACGCCGTAATTCCACACCAGAACGAGGTTGAAGAAGGGCGTCACCTCGACGACGTGCGGAATCGGCTGCATCACCGTCTCAAGGATCCACCATTTCGACAGCTGGTCGAGCGCGACGACCAGCGCCGCGACGATCAAGCCGAACCGGGTGTAAGACGGGCCATGGCGGGTGGGAAAGCTGGTCATGGATGCTCCAGTGGAAGCGAACCCCGCGCCACTCCCCCTCCCCAACCCTCCCCCGCGTTGCGGGAGAGGGGGCCTTGCGGAAGGGCGGCGGCAGTTCCCTCCACCGCTGAAAGCGGGGGAGGGTTAGGGAGGGGGCGACGGTACCACAGTCTTAAGGCAGGAGAGCGCTTACCCCACCGCCTCGGCGCAGCGGACGCACAGCGTCGGGTGGTCGGCGACGGTCGAAACCTCCGGCAGCACCTTCCAGCAGCGTTCGCACTTCTCGCCGTCGGCCAGACCGGAGGCCACGGCGATTCCGGCGACGTCGGCCAGGGTGAAGGCCCCGTCGGGCGCCGTCCCCTCAACCACCGCAATCGCCGAGGTGATGCACACGTCCTGGAAATCGACGTCGGCCAACAGCGCCTTGGTCGCCGAATCGACATAGACCGTCGGGTTGGCTTGCAGGGAGGAGCCGATGGTTTTGTTCGCGCGCTCCAGTTCCAGCGCGCCGGTGACGACGCGGCGGACGCCGCGCACCACCGACCATTTGGCCGCCAGATCGTCGTTGCGCCACTCCGCCGGGATGGTCGGGAAGTCGCGCAGATGCACGCTCTCTTCGGTCCAACCCAAACCCTCGGGCCGGGCCAACCACGCCTCTTCCGCCGTGAAGCAGAGCACCGGGGCCAGCCACGCGGTCAGCGCGGAGAACAGATGCTCCATCACCGTGCGCACCGACCGGCGGCGGACCGAATCGACGGCGTCGCAATAGAGGCTGTCCTTGCGGACGTCGAAATAGAAGGCCGACAGCTCCACCGCGCAGAAATTGTGAAGCGCGACGAACAGGGCGTGGAAGTCGTAGGCCTCGATCTTCTCGCGCACCAGCTCGTCCAGCTCGGCCAGACGGTGCAGGACCCAGCGCTCCAGCTCCGGCATCTGCGCCGCGTCGATCCGCTCGGCGGGGGTGTAGTCGGCCAGCGCGCCCAGCAGGTAACGCAGGGTGTTGCGCAGGCGGCGGTACAGGTCGGCCTGGGTCTTGATGATCTCCTTGCCGATCCGCAGATCCTCCGAATAGTCGGAGTTGATGATCCACAGGCGCAGGATGTCGGCGCCATACTGGTCGCAGATTTCCTGCGGGGCGACGACGTTGCCCAGCGACTTGGACATTTTGCGGCCCTGCTCGTCCAGCACGAAGCCGTGGGTCAGCACCGCGTTGTAGGGCGCGCGGCCCCGCGTGCCGCAGCTTTCCAGCAGCGACGAATGGAACCAGCCGCGATGCTGATCCGACCCTTCCAAATAGAGGTCGGCGGGCCAGGCCAGCTCCTCCAACCGCTGTTCCAGCACGAAGGCGTGCGAGGATCCCGACTCGAACCAGACGTCAACGATGTCGCGGACCTGCTCGAACTCGTCGGCGTCGTAGCCGTCGCCCAAGAAGTCCTTGGGATCGCGGGCGAACCAGGCGTCGGCGCCCTCCGTCTCGAACAGATCGGCGATGCGGGCGAAGACGTCGTGATCGCGCAGGATGGAGCCGTCGGACTTGCGGACGAACAGCGCGATGGGCACGCCCCAGGCGCGCTGGCGGCTGATGCACCAGTCCGGGCGGCTTTCGATCATCGAGCGGATGCGGTTCTCGCCCTGCTCCGGCACCCAACGGGTGTTGGAAATCGCCTGCAACGCCGTCTTGCGCAGATCGTTCGTCTCCATCGAGATGAACCATTGCGGCGTCGTCCGGTAGATCAACGGAGCCTTCGACCGCCAGGAATGCGGGTAGCTGTGCTTGAGCTTGTTGCTGGCCAGCAGCGACCCGGCCTCTTCAAAGGCCGCCAGCACGGCCTTGTTGGCCGGGCCGGGCTTGCCCTGGTCGGTGTAGACGGCCAGACCGGCGAACAGCGGAACATGGGCGTAGTAACGGCCATCCTCGCCAACCGTCTGCGGCACCTCGACGCCGTTGGCTTGGCCGAGATGGAAATCGTCCTCGCCATGGCCGGGCGCGATGTGGACGAAGCCGGTGCCGGCGTCGGTGGTGACGAAGCCGCCCGCCAGCATCGGCACCTTGAAATCATAGCCGCTGCGGGTCAGCGGGTGATGGCAGAAGGTTCCGGCCAGCCGCGAACCGGGGAAGCGGTGAAGTTGCTTCCACTCGGTGATCCCGGCCTCCTTGAAGACGGCCTCGGCCAGCGCCGTGCCGATGACCAGACGCTCGCCGACCACGGCCTTGCTGCCCTCGGCGACGGCCGTGACCTTGAAGGTCGCGTATTCGATCTCGTCGCCATAGGCGATGGCGCGGTTGCCCGGCAAGGTCCAGGGCGTCGTCGTCCAGATGACGATGCTGGAATCGTCGATTTCCGGGGCCGAGGATCCCCACACGGCGAAGCGGGCGAAGACGGTGGTCGAGGTGTGATCGTGGTATTCGATCTCGGCGTCGGCCAGCGCGGTCTTTTCGACCACCGACCACATCACCGGCTTGGCGCCCTTGTACAAACCGCCGTTGGCGGCGAATTTGTGGATTTCGCGGACGATCTGCGCTTCCGCCGGGAAGGTCATGGTGGCGTAGGGCTGCTTCCAATCGCCCTCGACGCCCAGACGGCGGAACTCGTCGGCCTGGATGCCGACCCATTCCTGGGCGAACTCGCGGCATTCGGCGCGGAACTGGATGATCGGCACGTCATCCTTGTTCTTGCCCGCCTTGCGGTATTTTTCCTCGATCTTCCATTCGATGGGCAGGCCGTGGCAATCCCAGCCCGGCACGTAATCGGCGTCGAAGCCCTGCATCTGGCGGGTGCGGACGATCACGTCCTTCAGGATCTTGTTGACCGCGTGGCCGATGTGGATGTTGCCGTTGGCGTAGGGGGGGCCATCGTGCAGCACGAACTTCTTCTTGCCCTTGGCCCCGGCGCGCAGCTTGCCGAACAGGTCCATGTCGGCCCAGCGCTTCAGCAGCTCCGGCTCTTTGGTCGGCAGGCCGCCGCGCATCGGGAAATCGGTGCGGGGAAGAAAGACGGTCGGTTTGTAATCGCGGGTCATGGTCGGATCCCTGGAAAAAGCGTCAGCGCCGCGCGTTGGATGGGTGCGAACACGCGGCCATACAGAGTCGTCTCCCGGCTCTCCTCAGAGAACCGGGCCGGTAATTCGCGCGCCAAACGCAAGGATCCAGAATGAGACGGTCATGGCGCGCGATATTAGCGGCGTGCGCGGCGCGGTCAAGGATGCGGGTGGGCGGCGGCGGGATGGGGGCGCTTTGCAACCATCGCTCCGGGCCGAAGGCAGGGCGCCGTTCCGCCCGGAGCCAAAGCCAGCCGTCATTTTCAAGCCCGATCACTGGGAAATCACAACTCGGTAATCAGCAATAATCTATGGATTATTAGCAACAACCACACTCCATCACCATCAAAACGATTAGATTTCTAAGCAAATCAACACCACAAATCATTTCAGAACGCCGCGTATTTGTTTGACAGACGCGCTTGACTGTCAAATTATTGATTTTTACATTCTCTGCAATAGGCGACTGCCAAATGGATGTGTCGAAACTCGCGAATGGTGGAGCCACGATTCAGGGGAGCGCCGCCGCTCGGCAACTCATGGGCGCTGCGGCTTCCTCGCCATTGACCAAGGCGACGACCAACGCCAACCGCTCAGCCAATCCGGTCGACACCGTCGTCCTGTCGGACCAAGCCAGCCGGGCCTTGAGCGTCGATCTCAGTCCAGCGGCCTTCGCGACGGGGGCGCCGACAAACCCCAGCACCGCCGCCGCCGTCAAAGACATGGATAAAATCATTCCCGCCATGCAGCGCTACACCGAAGAGAGCAGCCGCTACGCGGAAAAGCTCAGCGGCTTGGTTCGGGAAAAATTTGGTTTGCCGGACAACATGAGCGTGACGACCGGCGGGGCCGCCAACGCCATGATGGACTCCCTGGCCAAGGAAAATGGGCTGATGAAGCCGGAAATTCCGCAAATTCTAAAGGATCACGGCCTGTTGAGCGACGACACGCAGGAGGTGGACAGCCAATCGCAAACCGGCCTCTTCGGTTTGAGCGTCACCACGGTCGGCGATCCCGATTTTGGCAAGCGCATGGACCTTGCGTTCGACCGCAGCGCGGCCATTCCATCCGACAAACAGACCCTGGTCGCCCTGAAATCTGGCGACCCGGCGACGGCGGGAACCTTGAATCGCGTCAAGACAGGCGCGCTGGGCGGCCTGACCGACACAGCGTCGCAGGACGGCGCCCATCTGTTCGCCATCACCGACGGCAAGGCGAAGGTCGCCGCATCGGTGCGATCCGTCGGGATGGATGATCGGGTCAACAGCTCGGCGCTCACCCTTCTGGCGACGATCAAGCGTTATCTGCCGGGTTGATGAGGGATCACCCGCTGGCGCCGCTTACGCCAACAGTTTGCCATGCCAAACACGAAGAATCGTCACAGCCGGGGCTGACCACAAAACCTTCACGAGCGAGGGGCCGCCGCCTTTTTGCCCTGCGCCAGATTCAGCAGCCATTCCCGGACCCGATCATGCGGGATGACGTCGCCGCGCTGGACCGCCGCGCGCGCCTCATTCACCGCAGCGCGAAGCGGCGCCGTTTCCATGTCGTCGCCGTCATCGGCTGTGCGCAGGGCTTGGCTCATGGAACCAGAATGGCATTGGTTGGCGGGGCTGTCGAGCGGTTGACGGTGGACGCCCAGGGCTATCGCATTTGGCGACCATCGCCCTCTCCCGCTCCGGGAGAGGGAGGGGACCCACGAAGTGGGGAGGGTGAGGGGTGGCCCGAGAGGCCGGAACTGTATGGCTCCTTGGATCACCCCTCACCCTTCCCACCGCTTCGCGGCAGGCCCCTTCCCTCTCCCGAAACGGGAGAGGGAGATTCGACGTCCAATCACCCCTCGTCGTTCGCCGCCGCGAAACGCAGGCGCGCTTCGCGGACCGCCGGGTGGTTTTCTTCCGCCCAGGCCACCAGACTTTCCAGATGGCGCAAAAAGGATTGGCCCATCGGGGTCAGGCGGTATTCGACGGCGGGCGGTTTGGTTGGGAAGACGTGGCGGGACAGCAGCCCGTCGCGCTCCAGATTGCGCAGGGATTGCGTCAGCATCCGCTTGGAAATGTCCGGCACCGCCCGGTGCAGCGCGCTGAAGCGGCTGGGGCTGGATCCCAGCGTCAGGACGATCAGCGCCGTCCATTTGTCGCCAATGTGATCCAGCACGTCGCGAACCGGGCATTGCCCCTGGTTGATTGAGGCCGGTCCCAGACTGGCCCAGGGGGTCGGCGCCGTCTGCGGCAGGAGGTTCCCTTTTGATAACCTGGACACGAAAAGTTGCCTCCTTCTGCCGACGCGGAACAGTCTCTATCTTAGACCAATCATCGGATTGAGACCAGATTGGAGCGTTCCCATGTCACACAGCCCCCGCCTTCTCGTCACCGGCGCCAGCGGCGCGCTTGGCCGTCTTGTCGTTGAGGCGCTGCTGGAGCGCGTCGAGCCGTCGCGCGTCGTCGCGGCGGTGCGCGATCCCGCCAAGCTGGCCGACCTCGCCGCCCGTGGGGTGGAGGTTCGGACCGCCGATTACGAGCAGCCCGCCACGCTGGCCGCCGCCTTCGCCGGAATTGACCGTCTGCTGCTGATTTCGTCCAACGCGGTGGGCCAGCGCTTGCCCCAACACGCCAACGTCATCGCGGCGGCGAAGGACGCGGGCGTCGGCCTGATCGCCTACACCAGCGTCCTGCACGCCGACCGCTCCCCCCTGAGTCTGGCCGCTGACCATGTGCAGACCGAGGCGTTGTTGGCGGAATCGGGCGTCCCCTTCGCGCTTCTGCGCAACTCCTGGTATCACGAAAATTACTTCGGGGTGATCGCCCCGGCCCTGGAGCATGGGCTTGTCTTCGGCAGCGCCGGGGAGGGGCGGATCGCGGCGGCGAGCCGCGCCGATTACGCGGCGGCGGCGGCGGCGGTCCTGACCGCGACCGAGGATCAAGGCGGCAAGATTTACGAACTGGCGGGCGACGACGCCTTCACCATGGCGGAATGGGCGGCGACCCTGGCCGAGGTCGGCGGCAAGCCCGTCGCCTACCGCGATTTGCCGCAGGCGGACTATGCGGCGCTGCTGGTCCAGCACGGGTTGCCGGAGGGATTCGCCGGGCTGCTGGCCGATTCGGACGTCGGGGCGTCCAAGGGCGGCCTGTTCGACGACGGCGGCGCGCTCGCCCGGCTGATCGGTCGCCCGACCACCACGCTGAAAGCCGCGCTGGCGGCGGCGCTGAAGGGCTGACCGCCCGGCCCGGAGACGGGGCTTTTCAAAAGGCTATGGGCGGTTGGGGATGGCGTCGCCACCCCCAACCGCCCACAAAACCCTCAGCTCATGCTCGACTTGCCGCCATGGGCGGCCGACCAGCCGACCGGATCGTTCAGGAACTTCTCGACCTCGTTCAGGGTGTTCTCGTCGAAATACTGGTTCTCGCGGGCGACCTTCAGAACGTCCCACCAGGTGCACAGCGCGTGCAGACGGACGCCGATGGCGTCCATGTTGATTTTCGATTGCGGGAAGATGCCGTAATGGAAGATCACGAAGGTGTCCGTCACCTGGGCGCCGCCGTTGCGCAGGGCGGTGACGAAGTTTTCCTTGCTCTTGCCGTCGGTCGCCAGATCCTCGACCAGCAAAACGCGCTGGCCCTCGGTCAACAGCCCTTCGATCTGGGCGTTGCGGCCAAAGCCCTTGGGCTTCTTGCGGACATACTGCATCGGCAATTCGAGTTTGTCGGCGATCCAGGCGGCGAAGGGGATGCCCGCCGTCTCGCCGCCCGCCACCGCGTCGATAGCCTCATAGCCGATCTCGCGCTCGATGGTCGCCACGGCGAAGTCCATCAGCGCCTTGCGCGCGCGCGGGAAGGACACGATGCGGCGGCAATCGGTGTAGACCGGGCTGGCCCAACCCGAAGTGAAAATGAAGGGCGTCTCGGCGTTGAAATGCAGCGCCTTGATTTCCAGCAGGATCTTGGCGGCGGCGGCGGCGATGGTCGCCTGATCGGGAAGGCTTGACATGCTGGGATGGCTCCGGGCAGCGGGGAATGCGGGTTGGCCCGCAGGTCTGGCCCCCTGTGTAACGGCGCGCCCGACGATTCGCAATCGCGCCTGTGTCCGGTTGACCGCCAGCGCGCCTCTTATCCCGTCTTGACCGTGCGGGTGTAGCCCTCGACCTCCGCGCGCAACGCCGTCATCTGAACGTTCAATTGCGCCGCCGCGACCGCCAGATCGGCGGCGGCCCGGTCGGTTTCGGCCACGCTGTCGTGAACCCCGCTCAAATGATCGACCACGACGGTGGCGGAGGCGGCCCCGTCGGTCATGGCTCTGACGATGCCATGGGTGGCGTCGGTTTGGCGGCTGACCGCCTCGGCGATGGCGGCCCCGGTCCCCCGCACCGATTCCACGGTGGCGGCGACGCCGCTCATCGCCTGGACGGTGCGCTGCACGATGTCCTGAATGCCGACGATCTGCGCCTGGATGTCTTCCGTCGCCCGCGTCGTCTGGTTGGCCAGGCTCTTGACTTCGGTAGCGACCACGGCGAAACCCTTTCCGGCTTCCCCGGCCCGCGCCGCCTCAATGGTGGCGTTGAGCGCCAGCAGGTTGGTTTGACTGGCGATGCTGGTTATCAACCCCACCACGTCGCCGATCCGCTGCGACGCCTGGGACAGTTCGTGAATGCGCTGGGTCGCCTCGCCAGCGCGGGTGACGGCCTCCGCGCTCATCCGCGCGGCCTCGCCGGTGTGCCGCCCCACCTCGCCGATGGACGCGCCCAAATTGTCGGCGACGGCGGACGCGCCGCGCACCGTGCTTGCCGCATGGTCGGCATGGCCGCGCAGATCGTTGATTTCCGCGCTGGCGTGGGCGGCGCTGCGGGCCATGGAGTCGGCGGTGGCGTGCAGTTGGCCGCCGGTCGCGCCAAGCGTTTGGACGATGGTTTCGACCTGACGGGTGAAGGCGTTGGTCGCCTCCTCCAGCGCCGCCATCTTCTGGCGTTCCGCCTCGCGATTGGCTTTGGAACGGTCGCGAGCGGCGTCCAGGGCGATGGCCTGCTGTTGCAGAGTCATGACCGCGCCGACCACCCGGCCAATCGTGTCGTCCACCGGGTGGGACAACGACAGATCCCGGCGTCCGGCGCCAATCGCCTCGATGGCTTGGGCGGCGGCGTTGAGCGGACGGCTGATCGACCGCCCGGCGTGCCGGGTCAGCAGCGTGGCCCCGACCAACGCCAGCAGGGTGATGACCCCGACCAACCCAATGGTTTGCGTGCCCAGCCGGGCGGCCCGCGCCGCGCGGACGCGGTTTTCGGCGAGAATGAGGGTGGAGATGGCGTCGTTGCGCTCCTCCAACGCGGCGAAGATCTTGGCGAAGCCGGGGAGTTCGGCGTTGGCTTTGGCCGTGTCGGTCAGGGCCAAAGCCACCATGCGTTCGGCGGCGCGGATGTACTCGTCCAGCGCCGGGGCGACGCCGGACACCGCGCCGCGGATGGTCGCGGGCAGAGCCAACGCGCTGTTGCCGCGCAAAGCGGCGCGGAAACTTTCGGTGTGCTCCGCCAAATCATGCTGCAAGTCGGCGCGAGCCTCCGCCGACGCCTGCGGCCCGGCCAGCAGCCCGGCCAGCACATCGGCCCGCAAGGCGTCGTGCATCATGTCGCCTTGCTGGTGGTTGGACAGCGCCTCGCCAATCACGATGACCTCGTCGGACGCCTGGGAGGCCAAATACAGGCTTCCCGTCGCGATGCCGCCGACCGCCAGCAAGGCAAGGGCGAAAGAGATCGGAAGAATCGCCAACCTCTGGCGGAGCGTAAGCCTGACCATGAACGCCTCCCCTGAGGTTCACACCGGCGAACATGCGGGTCAGTTGAACAATACGTTGATGCCCACAGCTTAATAGGGAAACAATCACGCTCCGTAAATTAGGGCGACTCCTAAAACGTCGCAGCCCGCGACCGCAGCCCCGTGATGGGGATGCGGATCGCGGGCCGCGACGCTCAGACGCAGGCGTGACGGATCAGAACACCCAGAGCTGTTCCGGCGGTAGATGCAGCCAATGCGACCCCGGCGCCAGCGCCCGGCCAAAGGTGCGCAAGGTCAGATCGCCGCAGCGGAAGACATGCTCCCACTGGCTGCCGAGATAGAGGGAGGTTTCCAACTCGGCCTTCACGCAATTCTCGCCTTCGCCGTCCACCACGGAGACCTGCTCCAGCCGGATGACGCCGGTGACGTCTTCCGACACCGCCTTGCCGCCGCGATCCTTGCCCCACAGGGGGAAGCCCGACAGGTCGATCAGGGCGTAGCCGCCGCGCTTGTCCTGCACCCGGCTCTTGATCTGGTTGTTGGTGCCCATGAATTCGGACGCGAACAGGCTGACCGGCTCGGTGTAGAGCTGTTCGGGGGTGCCCGCCTGCACGATCCGCCCGCCGTCCAGCAAAACGATGCGGTCGGCGATGGCCATCGCCTCCACCTGATCGTGGGTGACGAAGACGGCGGTCAGGTTCATCCGCTTGATGAGGCTGCGGATCCAGATCCGCGCCTCTTCGCGCAGCTTGGCGTCCAGGTTGGACAGCGGCTCGTCCAGCAGGATGACCGGCGGGTTGTAGACCAGGGCGCGGGCCAACGCGACGCGCTGCTGCTGACCGCCCGACATCTGGTGCGGGTAACGGTCGCCCAGATGGCCAAGGCCGACGCCCTCCAACACGGCGGCGACGCGCTGGGCGATGTCCGCGTTGGGCACGTTGCGCAGGCGCAGGCCATAGGCGACGTTCTCGAACACCGTCTTGTGCGGCCACAGGGCGTAGGACTGGAAGACCAGACCCAGGCCGCGCTTTTCCGACGGCACGTTCAGACCGGCGGCGCCGTCGAAGACCGGCGAGTTGCCGATGGTGATGGCGCCCTTGGACGGCTCCTCCAACCCGGCGATGGAGCGCAGCAGCGTGGTCTTGCCGCTGCCCGACCGCCCCAGCAGGGCGACGATCTCGCCCTGGGCGAAGGTCGCGGTGATGCCCTTCAGGATGTGGTTGCTGCCGTAGGACAGGTGCAGATCGTCGATGGTGAGCTTAGCCATGGGAGCGTTTCCCGAAGAGCGACATCAGCAGCAACCCGCAGCCGATCATCGCGATGTTGACGGTGGAGAGCGCGGTCACGAGATCCACGGCGCCCGATCCCCAGAGCGACACCAGCAGCGAGCCGATGACTTCGGTGCCGGGGCTGAGCAGATACACGCCGGTGGAGTATTCGCGCATGAAGGTGATGAAGATCAGCAGCCAGCTTGAAATCAGGCCGACCTTGATGAGCGGCAGGGTGAGGTCGCGGCTGACCCGGCCCGCCGAGGCGCCGACGACGCGGCCCGCCTCTTCCAACTCCGGCCCGATCTGCAACAGGGCGCCGCTGACCAGCCGCATGCCGTAGGCCAGCCACACCAGCGTGTAGGCGACCCAGATGGCGACCATGGTCTGACGCATCGGCGACAGGAAGGGCGTGAACAGGAAGACCCAGAAGATCGCCAGACCCGCCACCAGACCCGGCATGGCGCGCGGCAGCAGCACCAGATAATCCATCAACCGCGTCCAGCCCGATTGCCAGCGGTGCGCCGCCAGATTGAGCGCGGTGTAAACGCCGACCGACAGCGCGCCGCCGACCGAGGCGATCAACAGGGTGTTGACGATGCCGCGCACCAGATTGGGGAAATGCGTCAACTCGCGGAAATGGTCAAGCGTCAGAACCTCGCTCAGATGAACCCCCTCGCCCCAGCTCGACACGAAGGCGCGCAGAACCAGGCCGCTGATCGGGATCACCACGGTGAAGGCCAGCCAACCGACGATCACCGCCACGGCGGGCCAACGCCAGAAACCAATCGTCACCGGGCGTTGGGCCGACGCCTTGCCCTTGACCGAAACGTAACGGTTGGCGGCGCGCAGCAGGTAGCGCTGCATGGCGACCAGCGGCAGGGCGATGCAGATGATCGCCACGACGACCACGGCCATCAACTGGTAGGACGGCGTGCCCAGCTTGTTGGTCAGCTTGTAGAGATAGGTCGCCAACACCAGGATGCCTTCGGGATCGCCCAGCACCAGCGGCAGGCCGAACAGCTCGAAGCCCAGAAAGAAAACCAGCACGGCGGCGTAGAGGATGTTCGGCATCACCATCGGCAGGCTGACGGTCACGGCGACGCGCAGCGGCCCGGCCCCGGTCATCCGCGCCGCCTCTTCCACGTCCGACCCCAGGCTGCGCAGCGCCGACGAGGTGTAGAGGAAGACGTGCGGAACGTGCGTCAACCCGGCGATGACGATCAGCGTCCATTTGGAATAGAGATACCACGGCACGAAACCCAGCCATCCCTTGACCCACAGCGTGACGAATCCCGCCGGGCCGAGGCTGACGACGAAGCCGAAGGCCAAAACCACCGACGACACGAACATCGGCACCAGGATCACCGGCTCGATCCAACGGCGGCCCGGCAGATCGGTGCGGGTCATCAGAAAGGCCAGGATGGCGCCGACCGGCACGGCGATCGCGGTCATGCCAAAGGCGATGATGACCGAGTTCGACAGGGCGTCGTAAAAATCCTCGTCATCCAGAACGAAGTCATACGCCGACAGGGTGAAGGCGGTTTTCGGCTGGAAGAACGGCCCGTCCAGAAAGCTCTGGTAAACAACCAGCCCGATGGGGGCCAGCACGGCGATCGCCATGGCGACGATGACCGCGATGCGCGTGGCGCGGTTCATGGGGAATTTTCCTTGGAGTCTGGGCGCCGAGAGGCCCTCTCCTGTTTCGGGAGAGGGAGGGGACCCATGCGCGGCATGGGGAGGGGGAGGGGTGAGCCAAGGATCAACGGTCTTTCGACCGATCACCCCTCACCCTTCCCGCCGCGTCGCGGCGGGTCCCTTCCCTCTCCCAGAGCGGGAGAGGGCGCAGTGGGGCTGTCTTACTTCCCTTGCAGGGACTTCTGCCAATCCTTCAGGAACTTCAGGCGCTTGGCCTGATCCAGATAGGTCAGCAGCTCCGGACCGACATGGATCGGGCGCAGCATGGATTCCGGCATGTCGGCGGTCGGGTTGATGTGGGCCAGATCGGTGCGGATCGACCCCATGTAGCGCGCGACCATCGCCTCCTGCCCCGGCTTGGACAGCAGATAATCCAGGAACAGCTTGGCGGCGTTCGGATGCTTGGCCGCCTTGGGAATGAAGGCGATGCGCGACATCAAGATGGTGTAATCGTTGGGCAGGATCACGCCGATGGAGGCCGGATCCTTCTTCTGCCGCTCCAGCACGTAGGAGCCGATCATGTTGTAGCCGATGGTGTGCTCGCCCGAGGTCAGACGCTCGATCATCGCGCCCGACGAGGTGTAGAGCTTCACGCCGGTCTGGCCCATCGCCTTGACCAGATCCCAGGTGTTCTTGCTCGCCTGGGCGTCCTGCGTGATGTAGAGGAAGCCGACGCCGCTGCGTTCGGGATCATAGGACGTGACCTTGCCCTTGAAGGCGTCGGCCTTGTCGGTCAGCAGCTTGGCGAGGTCGGCGTGGGTCTTCGGCACGTCGGCGGCGGCGACCAAGCGCTTGTTGTAGGCGAAAACGATGGGTTCGGCGGTGGTGCCATACGCCTCGTTCTTCCAGTTGGCCCAATCGGGCAGCGCCTTGACCTCCGGCGACGCGTAAGCCTGGGCGTAGCCGTCGTTCACCAGCTTGATCTGAAGATCCATCGCCGACGACCACATCACATCGGCGGTGCCGCTGTTGGCGGCGGCCTCGCTGATGAAGCGGTTGTACATCTCGGTCGAATTCTGGTCGGCGTATTCCAGCTTGATCTTGGGATAGAGCGTCTCGAAGCCCTTCAACAGCTCCGACACGGCGGCGGCGTCGGTCGCCGAATAGATGCTGAGCGCGCCTTCCTGGTTGGCCGCCTCAATGATCTTGGCGTAGGCGGGGTCATACCCGGCGGGAACGCTCTGCGCCTGCACGGTCGCGGCGGTCAGCAGCGGGGCGGCGATGGTCAGGGCGGTGGCGACCAGAAGGGCGAATTTGCGGCTCATCTCTTTTCCTCTCCATGAACGCTTCGTTGTCCGTCGCGCGGGCGCCCCCTGAAAGCCGGGCCATTGTTCCGTTGCGAGCGGGGTTGGTTGGACTTACAAGCGACTATAGGCGCTCAACCTGTCGCCAATCTGTCGCGGGTAAAAATTGTTTGGCGAACGGACGACCCAGCGTGAAGACTGGGCGCAAAGACCGGGCCACGCGGAACAAAGGGGGGAGGTTCGCCGCAGCATGAGAATTCTGATTGTCGAAGACGACGCGGCGCTGGCGCGCGGGCTGGTCGGTTCGTTGAAGCTGGCCGGTTACGCGGTCGATCATGAATCGTCTGGGGAAGAGGCGACGCGCTCCGAACAGGCCGAACCCTATGGCTTGGTCATTCTGGATCTCGGCCTGCCCGACCTGTCCGGGTTCGAGGTGTTGAGCCGCATCCGACGGCGCGGCTCGACCGTGCCGGTGATGATCCTGACCGCGCGCGAGGCGGTGGCCGACCGGGTCAAAGGGCTTGATCTCGGGGCCGACGACTATCTGCTGAAACCCTTTGAACCCGCCGAGTTCGAGGCCCGCGTTCGCGCGCTGATGCGCCGGGGCCAGGGATTGCCGACGCCGGAACTGGTCTGCGGCGGCCTGCGTTACGACCGTTCGACCGCCAGCGTGACGGTGAACGGGCGGGCGCTTGACCTGCGCAAGCGGGAGTTGGCGGTTCTGGAGGGGTTGATAACCCGCGCCGGAAAGGTGGTGCCGAAGGATCGGCTGTCGGGCGAGGTCTTCGGCTATGACGAGCCGGTCGCCCCCAACGCCATTGAGCTGTACGTCGCCCGCCTGCGCAAGAAGCTGGAACCCGACGGCCCGCCGATCCGGACGATTCGCGGTTTGGGCTATCTGATGGAAATCCCCGGCTGATGGAAATCCGCGAATGAGCGACTTGTCCGGCCAGGGACGCCGCGCGCCCTCGCTGCGGCGGCGCCTGCTGACCCGGCTGCTGGCGCCGCTGGTGGCCTTGGCGGTCGGTTTGGGGGTTGGCGGGGCGGCGTTGATCCACGGCTTCGTCCAATCCACCCACGACCGGGTGCTCGCCGGATCGGCGCTGGCCATCGCCGAACGGCTGGCCGTGGGCGACGATGACGGCGAGGTGACGGTGGATCTTCCGGCGGTCGCCTTCGGCATGCTGGAGAGCCAGGCCCGCGACAACATCTACTACAACGTCGCCTATCGCGGCGGCGTCATCACCGGCTATCTCGATCTGCCGACCCTGGATCCCGAATCCTTGCCGCCCAACGTCACCCAGTTCCGCGACGATCAATATCATGGCCACCCCGTGCGCATCGCCGCCCTGGCGCGGCGGCTTTACGGGGAAAGGCAGCCGGTTCTGGTGCAGGTGGCCGAAACCACCGACGGCCGCCGTGGTCTGGAAATCAATTTGCTGCTCTGGCTGACCCTGCTGGAGCTGGCCCTGGTCGCCGGCAGCGGCCTGTTGGTGTGGGGCGCCGTCGGTCGGGGCTTGGCCCCGCTGCTGCGGTTGCGCCGGGTGATCGACTCGCGCTCAGCCAGCGGGGCGATGGCGCTGGTTCCCCTGCCGCTGGCCGTCGTCCCGCGCGAGGCGCTGCCGCTGGTGGTCGCCATCAACGGGTTGTTGGAGCGGTTGGACCAGTCCATCGGCGCGATGCGCCGTTTCACCGCCGACGCCTCGCACCAGTTGCGCACGCCGCTGGCGGTGTTGCGCACCCATCTGGCGCTGCTGCGCCGTCATGGCTCCGACACCCCGGAAGGCCGCGCGGCGCTGGACGACGTGGACGGCGCGGCGCGGCGGCTGGAGCGTCTGTTGACGCAGCTTCTGGCGCTCGCCCGCGCCGACGAGGACAGCCCGATTCCCGCGCCCGCCGAAGTGACGGAACTGGCGCAGACGGCGGCGGAGATCACCGCCGAACAGGTGCCCGCCGCGTTAGCCAGCGGCGTGGAGGTGCTGTTCGACGCCCCGCCCGACGGCGACGGCCTGCGGGTGAGCGGCAACCCGGTGTTGGTGGGAGAGTTGCTGGCCAACCTGATCGACAACGCCATCCGCTACAACCGGCCCGGCGGATCGGTGGCGGTGCGGGTGACGGGATCCGCCGACGCCCCGCGCCTGGAGGTCGAGGATGACGGTCCCGGCATTCCCGCCGACCAGCGGGACCGCGTGTTTGAGCGATTCTTCCGTCTGCCGCAAACAGCGGAAGCGGCGCGGAGCGGCAGCGGGCTGGGGCTGGCGATTGTCCGGGCGCTGGCCGA
This sequence comes from Azospirillum sp. FG154, assembly GCF_057809575.1. Taxonomy (NCBI): domain Bacteria; kingdom Pseudomonadati; phylum Pseudomonadota; class Alphaproteobacteria; order Rhodospirillales; family Azospirillaceae; genus Azospirillum; species Azospirillum sp. FG154. The sequence goes on from NZ_JBMDKF010000009.1 coordinate 80,435, forward strand.
CCGGCTGGGGGCCGAGGTCGCCTTGCAGGACCGGGCGGACGGCGGGCCGGGCCTGCGGGTGGTGGTCACGTTCCGCCCGCCGGTGTGAGCGTCGGCGGTCACGCGGAAGCGTCGCTTACGGTCTTGCCCCCTCCCCGGCCCTCCCCCGCTTTGCAGCGGGAGAGGGGGCCAGGAACCTTGCCAAAGCGCGGCGTCGTTCCCTCTCCCGCTCAAGCGGGGGAGGGTTAGGGAGGGGGAAAAGCCGCGCCCGCCAACGCGTCGCGGGTGTGCCGCGCGATCATCCGCTCCTCGTCGGTCGGGATGACGTAGACCGGGATGCGGCTATCGGGGGTGGAGATCAGCGTCGCGTTGGCGGCGTTCGCCGCCTCGTCGATGCGGACGCCCAGCCACGCCAGCTTGTCGCCGACCCGCGCCCGCACCGGGGGGGAGCGTTCGCCGATGCCCGCCGTGAAAACCAGCGCGTCAACGCCGCCCATCGAAGAAGCCAGCGCGCCAGTTTCCTTGGCGATGCGGAAACAGAACAGCTCCACCGCCTCTTCCGCGTGGGGATCGGCGCTGTCCAGCAGGGCGCGCATGTCGTTCGACACGCCCGACACGCCCAGCAAGCCCGACTTGTTGTAGAGCAGCTTCTCCAGAGCGCCGGCGTCCATCCCCTTCTGGCGCATCAGATAGATCAACACGCCGGGGTCGATGGCGCCGCAACGGGTGCCCATCGGCAGGCCGTCCAGGGCGGTGAAGCCCATCGTGCTGTCCACGCTGCGCCCGCCATGGATGGCGCACATGCTGGCGCCGCTGCCCAGATGGGCGACGACGACGCGGGAATCCCCCAGCTCCGGGGCGATCTCCGGCAGGCGACGGGCGATGTACTCATAGCTCAGGCCGTGGAAGCCGTAACGGCGCACGCCCTCCTCGGTCAGCTCGCGCGGGATGGCGAACATGCCCGCCTGCCAGGGCTGGCCCCGGTGAAAAGCGGTGTCGAAACAGGCGACCTGCGGCAAGTCCGGATGCGCCTCGGCCAACGCGCGGATGGCGGCGAGGTTGTGCGGCTGGTGCAGCGGGGCCAGCGGAATCAGCCCGTCCAGCTCCGCCAGAACCTCCGACGTCAGCCGAACCGGGGCGGCGTGGCGCACGCCGCCATGAACGACGCGATGACCGGCGGCGATCAGCGTCGCCCCCTCCAATCGCTCTTCCACCCAATCGAGCAGATAGCCCAACAGGGCCGTGCGGTCGGACGCCTCCCCCGCCGCCCAGCTCTTGGACCCCAACGGCTGACGCCGGGCGTCCTTGGCCTCGAACACCGGCGCGGTGCCGATGCCCGAGATCTGGCCGTTGATGGTGGCGACCGGATCGCCGGTCCCGCTGTCGCGGAAGACGGAGAATTTCAGGCTGGACGAGCCTGCGTTGATGACGAGAATCGCCTTCGGCATCGCGTCCCCTCCTTATTCCGCCGCCAGCGCGGCGGCGACCCGGCGCGAGGCCGCGACCAGAACCGCGACCGCGCAGGACGCCAGACGGGTCCGCACATTGTCGGCGCGGCTGGTCAGGATGATCGGCACGCGCGCGCCCAGCACGATGCCCGCCGCGTCGGCGTGGGCCAGGAACGACAACTGCTTGGCCAGCATGTTGCCCGCTTCCAGATCGGGAACCAGCAGGATGTCGGCCTTGCCCGAGACGTCCGACGCGATGCCCTTGGTGATCGCCGCCTCGCGGCTGATGGCGTTGTCGAAGGCCAGCGGGCCGTCAAGGATGCCGCCCTTGATCTGGCCCCGGTCGGCCATCTTGCACAGGGCCGCCGCCTCCAGGGTCGAGGCGATCTTTGGGTTGACGGTCTCCACCGCCGACAGAATGGCGACGCGCGGCGTGGCGACGCCCAGAACCTTGGCCAGATCGATGGCGTTCTGGACGATGTGAACCTTGTCCTCCAGCGTCGGGTAAATGTTGATGGCCGCATCGGTGATGAGCAGCGGACGCGGGTAGGTCGGGACGTTCATCACGAACACATGGCTCAACCGCCGCCCGGTGCGCAGGCCGGTTTCCTTGCGGACCACCTCGCCCATCAGCTCGTCGGTGTGCAGGGAGCCTTTCATCACCGCTTCGCATTCGCCGGTGCGGGCCAGCCGAACGCCGGTTTCCGCCGAGGCGTGGCTGTGCGGCACGTCAACGACGCGGTAACGGGAAATGTCCAGCCCGTTGGCCAGCGCCACCGAGCGGATCTTCGCCTCCGGCCCGACCAGCACCGGGTCGATCAAACCGGCTTCCGCCGCCTCGACCGCGCCGCGCAGCGAGCTTTCATCGCACGGGTGCACCACGGCGGTCGGGACCGGCGGCAGCTCCTCGCACTTCTTCAGCATCAGCTCATGGCCGTCGTGGCGGATGACCTGGACCTGCGGCAGTTCGGCGGCGGCGCGGCGCACCTTTTCGGTCGGGGCGATCACCTCGGCGACGCCGGTCACGACGGGCTTGCCGTCCTGGTTGGCGGCGAGGCAGTCGAACACCACGGACTTGCGCGCGCTGTCCTTGGATTTCGCGGTGACGGTCACAGTGATGACGTCGGCCAACCGCACCGGGCGGTGGAACTTCAGATCCTGGCCGAGATAGACCGTCCCCGGCCCCGGCAGCAGCGTGCCGAGCACGGCGGAGATCAGCGACGCCGACCACATGCCGTGGCCGACCACCCGACCGTCCGCCGCATAGCCCTCGTCGATGTGCGACGGGTTGAGGTCGCCGGACACCGTGGCGAACAGCTCGATGTCGGACATGGTCAGGCGCCGCGACAGGCTGGCCTGCTGGCCGACGTGGATTTCCTCGAACGTGACGTTTTCGATCATGGTGCTGCCGTTGTTGCCGTTCTGCTCGATGCCGCTGCGGCCATAGAGATCGGTCGCGAGGTCGGCGGGGGCGGTGTCCATCTCAAACTCCTAAAAGGATCGCGACCGGCTGAGGGCCGTATCCTCCCGATCCCGGTTCCTGATTTGGCCGAGACCCTGTTCTTGGATTCCGGAAAGCCGGAACCGGCAGCGTCCAAAGACTGGCGCTGATCGCAAAGCGTCGCTTGGCGACGCGTCACAGATACCGCGCCGCACAGCGTCGCCCAATGACCTATGTCAATAGCGATGGCTAAGCTCTTGTTACGGAACGGTTACTGATGTTGTTTCAGACTATTGAGCAGACGCAGCATAAAGGAAATCTGATGAACGGGAACGGAAAAATCCCAATCAAAGGCCAGACTGCCGCGATTGCGCGCCGCCGTCCCGACAATCTGCTCGTAAGGCTGTTTCAGCAGAGCGCAGAGGATGGCGTATTGCGGCAGAACGCAGCGTTCGTGCGTGAGTTCCAGAACCCGCGTTCCCGGCGGCGCGAAAGCCACCGCCGCCGTGCCGCCGCCGATGGGAGCGACGATGGCCTCGGCCTGCGCGAAGACGGCGATCTGCTCGGCCATCGACCGCCCATCGGGGACATAGGCCTCAAAACCTTCGGCGGCGAGGATGGCGGCGACCTCCTCCTCGTTCACCAACCCGCGATAACCCGCCGAGGCGCGGGTCAGGTACAGGCGGCGACCACGTCCCGGCGCGCGCGGGCTTGACGGGATCCCCAGCCGTCCGCGCAGGAAGGCCAGATGCTCCGGCGCCATATATTGGAACTGGTGGGTCAGCGACGGAACCCACAAGCGGCGGCAAGAGAAAAGCGCGCCCGGCGTCACCCGGATCAGGCGGTCCGCCGACAGGCCCAGCAAGCCGAACAGTTCGACCACCGCCGGGCGCAGGGCGGCGGAGACCAGGACCGGCAAGCCGGACAGATGGGGGAACTGGTCCAAGACGCACAGTTTCGACGCCCAATCGAGCACGCCATGGGCGAAATTTCCGTCGCCGCCCAGCAAAATGGCCTCCTCCTCCACCCGCTGAGCCGTGAGCGGCAGATTGACCAGCAGCCGGTCGTCGCCGCTGTGATGGACGACGTGCGGCAGCATGGTCAGGCTGCTGCGGGAATAGGCGTGCAAGCCGTCAAGCAGCAGGGCGCCGCCCGGCGTCTCCACCGTGAAATTGTGGGGATGGACCAACGCCTCATCGACGCGGGTCAGGAAGGATTCGGGCAGACGGTAGGTGATCTCGCCCCAGCGCGCCGTCCCGGTGTCCACCGCCAGTTCGCGCGGCGCGGACACGCGCTGGTGCGCCGACCCGGTGGCCTGATCGGAGGGCTGAACGCGCAAACCAACGACCCGACCCAGCGTCGCCCCGTCCAGCGCCGCGCCGCGCCGCGCCCACAGGGCCGCTCCCGCCTCGTCCCCTTCCACGAACAACAGGGCGCCGAACACCCGCAGGCTGCGGCGATCATCAGGGCGCAAGGCCAACGCCCGTCGCAGCGCCGTCCCAGCGTCGGTGGCCTCGGCGCGCGCCAACGCCTCGCCCAACGCCAGACGCCCCACCGCGTCATCCGGACGCAGACGAGCCAACCGACGCAAGAGCGGAAGACCACCCGCCCGCCGATCATCGACCAGCAGCGCGCCAAGGGTGGTCAGCGCTTCAGCGGAGTCCGGGCGCAAGGCCAGAACCGACCGGCACAGGTCCAGCGCCCCGTTGACGCGCCCCAACGCCCGCAGGGCGTCGGCCAACCCAAGCCGCGCCGGAACCGATTCTGGAGCCAGCCGCAGCGCCGCCCCGAACCGCTCTGCCGCCTCCGCGGGTTCCCCCAAGGCCAGCAAAAGATCACCCAAGCGACGCCGTGGGTCGGGATGATGGGGCAGCAGGCGCGCGGCCCGCGCGTAGGACGCCGCCGCGTCGCGGCTTGGCCCGTCGCCGCCGTCGCTCTGCGCGTTGCCCAGATTGAACCACGCCACGGGAAAGGCCGGGTCAAGCGCCAACGCCCGCCGTTGCGCCGCCAGCGCGCGCGCCGCCGAACCGGCCCGACGCAGCAGAGACGCCAAATTGGCGAAGAACGGCGCGTCGGCCCCCGCATGGGCCACCGCGCGCGCCAGCAGAGAAAGCGCCTCGCCCTCGTCCCCCCGACGCAAGCGCAGGGCCGCCAACAGGGCCAGCGCGTCGGCATGGTCCGGAACCACGCCGACGATGGCCGTCGCCAGCGCTTCCGCCGGGTGCGGACGCCCGTCCCGCTCATGCTCCAAAGCCAGCCGCAGGGCCTCGCCCACAGTCATGTCGCCCCCGGAAGAGGCGGGGGATGGCGGGGGCGTCGAGGAGGAGGCTGTTCGTGTCATGCTGGTCCTACCCTACAGCAGAGCCGCCCCGTCCAACAATCGGCGCCGTTGTCTCTACCTTCTGGTCGTGAAACATAAGGCCACGCACAACATTACGCAGCGCCCATCGTCATCCAAAGTCTCCACATCAGAACTTGGCCCGGCGCGCCCGCAGAGCCGACAATGAACACGATGAATTTTGTTAAAGTTTTAGCATAACGTTGCAAATCTTCCTTGCCCTCGCCAGAATTTATCAAACACTCTCCTGATATTTCGCTCCAATCTTTATGGATTGTTAGGGTTGGCGCGGCAAGAATTGCCGCCATGGACATCAGTGCGCAAGAATGGCTGAACAGACGGAGGCTCGACGATCGAGACGCCGACGGCCACGCCACGCGCCGAGATTCGCCTCAAACCCAGCGTCATCCTCCCGATGGTCTGTCGGCCGCCGCCATCGCCCTGCTGCCCGACGCCGTCGGGGTGTTCGCCTCCATCTACGACGACTCGGGCGCCCTGATTGATTTTGAGTGGATGCTGGCCAACCGCGCCGCTGAAACATTGATCGGGCGGTCCGCTCTGGTTGGCTTGCGGTTGCGTCGCGACGGCGCCAACGACCGCTGTTCCGGGCTGTTCGCCGGGTTGGCGGCGGCGCTGAACGGCCCCGTCACCCGCACGCTCAGCGCGAGCCTCGGCGGCGGCAACCGGGCGCGCTGGCGTCTGTCGGCCACCCCCTTCCCCGACGGGGTGTGCGCCACCCTGGTCGATCTTGGCCCCGACTCGCCGTCGATGGCGGAAACGCTGGCCACCGCGTTGGAGCACAGCGCCGAGAGCTTCGCCCTGTTCGACGCCGACGACCGGCTGATTCACGCCACCGGGCGCTTGAAGCAGTTCCTGCCGGAATTGGCCGACCTTCTGGTCCCCGGCGCGTCGTTTGAGGCGCTGGTTCGCCGCGCCGCCCAGATGGACGGCGCCCTGCCAACCGACGCCGAACGGGACCTGTGGGTCAAAGCCCGTCTGGCCCATCACCGGCAATCCGACAAGCCCTTCACCTTGCGGGCGCAAGATGGCCGCTGGCTGTTGGTCAGCGAGCATCCCGCCGCCGACGACAGCGTGCTGTTGGTTTACGCCGACGTCACGCCCATCAAGCACAACGAAGAGCGCCTGCGCGCGCGCGAAGCCGAGGCCCGCGCCGCCCGTCGCGAAGCCGAACGCGCCGGACGCGCCAAGAGCGAGTTCCTGGCTCTGATGAGCCACGAGTTGCGCACCCCGTTGAACGCCGTGTTGGGCTTTTCCGAATTGCTGATGTCGGAAGCCTTTGGACCGCTCGGCAACCCACGCTACCGCGACTACGCCGCCGACATCCGCGACAGCGGGGCGCATCTGCTGGCGTTGATCGACGACATCCTTGACCTCTCCCGCATTGAGTCCGGGCGGTTGCCGATGTCCAACGAAGGCGTCGATCTGACCGCCTTGTCCGCGCAAACGATCAGCATGGTCCGCGACAAGGCGGTTGAAGGCGGGGTCGCTCTGCGCGCCGACATCGCCCGCGACCTGCCGATGCTGCTGGGCGACCCCCGCGCCATCCGCCAGATGCTGCTGAACCTGTTGACCAACGCGGTGAAGTTCACCCCGCCGGGCGGAACGGCGATGCTGACGGCGACGGTGACGCCCGACGGCGGCATCGGCGTCATGGTGGCCGACACCGGCGTCGGCATTCCCGCCAGCGAGCTGTTCCGCATTCAGGAGCCGTTCGAGCGCGCCGACGTCACCATCGCCCGCACCGCCGACGGCGCCGGATTGGGCCTGCCCATCGTCAAGCGACTGGCCGAGTTGCATGGCGGACGGTTGGAGCTGACCAGCGACGTGGGGGTCGGCACCTCGGCGGTGTTGATCTTCCCGGCCTCCCGCAGCCTGCCGCGCGGTTTGTGCCCGCCCCTGCCGATCACCCCGCACAGCAAACGTTGAAAAGCGAACGCCGCGCCGCCGGGCGCGTTCTTCCTTGGCGAACCGGCCTGGATTGGTCATTCTAGGGTTTGTTCGCCAACTGTTCCAATCGACCCCGCCAATCCCTCCCCCGCCAATCGCCCGTGTCATGCCCAACCCGTCCAACCCGCCCGCCGCTCCGTCCGACCGTGACGACGACGCTTTCGACCTGCTCAGCGGCGCCCCGCCCATTTTCCGTGGGGTGCGGCGAGCCTTGGCCTTTCGCGGCTTTTCCAGCCTGATGGAGTTCCGCTTGGCCTCTGGACGGCGCGCCGACGTGCTGGCGCTGGACGCGAATGGGACGATCATCATCGTCGAGGTGAAAAGCGGCGTGGTTGACTTCCGTACCGATCAAAAATGGCCCGACTATGCGGAGTGGTGCGACGCCTTCTATTTCGCGGTGGACGAGGCGTTTCCCACCGAGCTGATCCCGGAGGAGTGCGGCTTGATGATCGCCGACGCCTACGGCGCGGAGGTGGCGCGCGAAGCCCCGCTGCGCAAGCTGGCCCCCGCCCGCCGCAAGACCCTGTTGCTGCGCGCCGCCCTGGCCGGGGCTGGACGCCTGCACCGGATCGAGGATCCGACCTTCCGTCAGGCCCCGCCCATCGTTTGATTGGGTCGTCACGCTTACGCCGATCCGCAACCTTGCAGCGCTGTGACGTTCCTGCGACACAGCTTTTCGGCCCGTGCGCCCCAGACGGAAAGCCGCTACACTGACGGTTCATGGTCATCACGCGCCACATTTCAGAGGCCAAGCGTCACGTCATGAAGCTTTCAGCGGACAGCTTGCCGACGGACCAAGCCATCACGCGCCCACTGCGCGTCCTTGTGGCCGAGGACGAAGCGGTCAACCGCATGGCCGCGTTGGCCTTGCTGCGCCGGGCCGGTCACAGCGTGGTCGCGGTGGAGGACGGGCCTTCGGCTGTGGCCGCCGCCACCGATCCAAACAGCGCCGGGTTCGATTTGCTTTTGATGGATCTCGGCCTGCCCGGCTTTGACGGCGACGAGGCGGTGCGGCGCATCCGCAACCACCCAACCACAACCAACGCCGCCCCCCGCATTCTGATGCTGACCGCCACCGCCACGCCCAACGGCTTGGAGCGTTGCCGCGCTTGCGGCGCCGATGGCCTGCTGACGAAGCCCTTGCGGCTGGACGCCCTGGAGACCGCCTTGAACAACAACGCCACGCCCGGCCCTGCGCCGGAGGAGACCGCCGCCTTCGATCCCGACGCCATCGCCCAGATGCGCGACCTGCTGCCCGCCGACCGCGTCAACACGCTGATCGCAAAGACGGCGGACACGCTGCGTCAATACCGGATCGCCCTGGCCGACGCCTGGGTGAACGGCGATTCACGCGCGGCGGGCGCGATGGCTCACAAAATCGCGGGCGTGTCCGGACAATATGGCTGCGTCGCCCTGCGCCGCGCCGCCCAAGGGTTGGAAGCCATCCTGGAGCGCGATGGAATCCTTGGAACCGCATCAGCGGCTCTCGGCCTTTTTGACGACGCCTATGGTTTGGCTCTGTCCTATCTGGACCGCCAGACGCAGGGGTGAGAGCGCAGGGGCAAGAGCGGGAGAGGGCGGCCCCTCCCCCTTACAATTTCTCTCCGGGAGGAACCGCCACGCAGTGATGCCCGTGCCGGGACAGCTCCGAACAGGCCTTGCGCGCCGTCTTCTCGTCCAACCCGACCATGCGGGCGCGGAAAACAGTGTCCTTGCCGTTTTTCGTCGCAAGCACCGCGTTCTTGACCCCACGCAGCAGAAACGGCGCCTGCTTGACGGCCTGGGTCAACGCCTTTTGGCCAGCGGCGTGGCTGGAGAAGGCGCCAACCTGGATGCCCCATTTTCCTGATGACTTGGCCTCTTTCTCAGCCTTCGTCACCGCCGCCTTCGCGGCCGCTGGCGAGGCCAGAGACGCCAATTGCACCGTCACCCTTTTGGGCGCGGCCTTGGCGCTCACCTCGGGTTCATCCTCTTCCTCATCGTCATCGCCCTGAGCGTCGGGCGACTCCTTGGCGAGCCGTTCGGCGCTGGCCACCAGAGCGCCGTCGTCGCGGCCCCGGTTGGGCTTGCCAAACGCTTGATCCAGCAGCGCCGCCATGCGGTTGTCTCGCGACACCGGCGATTTGCCCCCCAACACCACACCGACCAGACGACGCCCCTCGCGCACCGCCGAAGCGGCCAGATTGAAGCCGGAGGCGACGGTGTAGCCGGTCTTGATGCCGTCCATGCCCTCATACCGAGACATCAGCCGGTTGTGGTTGGGCAACTGACGACCGCCATAGGTGAAGCTGCGGCGGCTGAAATAGGGGTAATATTTCGGGTGATCGGCCAGCATGGCCCGCGACAAGATCGCGTAGTCGCGCGCGGTCGTCACCTGCTCCATGTTCGGCAAGCCGGACGCGTTGCGGTACACCGTGTGGCGCATGCCAAGCTCGCGCGCCTTGCGGGTCATCATCTCGGCAAAGCGTGACTCGGTGCCGCCCAACGCCTCGGCCAACACGACGGCGGCGTCGTTGGCCGATTTCGTCACCAGCCCGAGAATCGCGGTCTCAACCCGCAGCGACGATCCGGCCCGCAGACCCAGCTTGGTCGGCGACATGCTTTCGGCCCAGGACGACACCGGCAGCGACTGGTCCAACGACAGACGCCCGTCGTCCAATGCGTCGAAGGTCAGATAGAGCGTCATCATCTTGGTCAAGGACGCCGGATGCGTGAGGGCGTCGGCGTCCTGCTCGTGCAGCACCTCGCCCGTGCGGGCGTCGACAATGATTGAGGCGGCCTTGGCCGCTTCCGCCTGAACGGAGGTCAACCCAGAGCCGACCAAACCGGCGACCGCCAAGACGGCCACGACGAAGAACGCGCGGAGCAGCCGCCTCGCGTTCCTCACCCCCATCGCCTGAAAAACGAACGGAAACAGGCCGTTGGGAGCGGACTTTCGCGTTACGGTCATGATGGCCCCGCCAAAGGCTAATATTTGCTGCTCGGCGTGATCGTAAATATGTGGCAAATCAGTGTCTAGCAGGAATTCGTTAATTTCTTGCTTTGGCTTTTTCCGCCGCCTGTGGCCACAATGGCGCCCGGTCATTCAACGGTTGGAAACCCCTGAAGCGCGCGCGTCGGAGCGCTGGTTTGACAGCGCCGCCGCAACCACCATATCCCGTATCAGACCGCACAGGATCAGACCGGCGATCTCGTATCAGACCCCGTGGACGCAAGGCAAGAGACGATGAGCCGCAACATCCCCCGCACCAATCTTCGCCCCATCTCCACCATCGCGCTGGCGATGGCGCTGGCGACGCTGGCGGGCTGCGCCGCCTTTGGTCCGACCGACAACCCGGTGGCCCGCAAGCTGACGTGGTTCAGCTACCTCAGCGGCGACGATCTGCGCGCCAGTTGCGACGCGAACGGCGGCGACCGTTACCGGGTGGTGTTCAACGCTGATTACAACCGGCATGTCCGCACCTACGACATCACCCTTGATCCGGCGGACGCCGGCGGCGCCCTGGTGGAAGCCCGCGTGATCGAGGCGACCGACCTCGCCCGGCTGAACCCTCTGGATCCGCTGTCCGCCGCGCGCGGCCAGACCGCCACGCTGCGTTTGACTCCGCCGCAATTCGCCAGCGTCCTCGCCCGCCTGAAGGACAAGGGCGCGTTCGAGCCGCCTTCAAGCACGATGCGGCTGCCGTCTAACGGCGTCTATTGGCTCATCAACGGCTGTCGGGCCGGTCGCTGGTTTTTCGCCATCCACCCCTATCCGGCGTCGCCCTTCACGGACGCGACGTTCCTGGAACCGACGCGCGCGCTGGATCCCGCCATGATCGCCTTCCCCACCCTGCCGCCGCCCGACGCCGCGCCGCGCGCCGGATCTGCCGGAAACCAGCGGTCTGAGGCCGGGGTGTATTTCGAGATTGAGGCGAATCGCGACGGCTTGGTCGGCCCCACCGCGCCCTTCGGGCGTTGGTTGCCCGAAGGACCGCTGGCGGCGCTGCTCAACCGCTGACGCGGCTCACTCGCCGATTGGCGCGCGGACGCGCAGGCTGTCGGGAACCAGTGTTTCAACCCACGGACCATCCGGCATCCGGCGGGCCAACTCGGTCAAATTGCGGTTCCACCACTGACGCTGTTCGCCCAGATCGTCGTAATCATAGTGCGACTCGCGCCATGTCCGCGCTTCGGCGTGGTAGGACACCATGTCGATGGGGAAACCAACGTCGTTGGTGGAAAAACGGGTGCTGTCGAACGACAGGTAGGCCAGCTTCAACGCCGTCTGCATGTCGGTCTGATAGGTCAGCGCGCGATCCAGGATCGGCTTGCCATAGGCGGTGGCCCCGATCGACAGGTAAGGCGTGCGCTCGTCCACCTCGATCCAATTGCCTTCGGGATAAACCAGGAACATGTAAGGCTCCCGGTCTTCCGCCAATTGCCCGCCGATGATGGCGTGCAGATTGAAGTGCAGCTTGGACGCCTCCAGCGACTCGCGGTCTTCGGTGGCGACCTGACGCAGGCAGGTGGTGAAGGCCGACACCGCGTCCAGCATGGTCGCGTAGCTTTCGCCCCGCCGCTTGCCCATGTCGCGGCGCAGATAGGCCAGCGTCTTGTCACGCACGCTGCGCAAACCGGAATTCATGATGAAGAAACGGTCGCCGCCGCTGCCGACCATAGTCACTTTGCGGGCGGACGACAGTTGGGAACCGCTGGTGATGCGCCCATCTGACAGACCAATCAGGCCGTCACGGGTCTTGATGCCAAGGCAATAGGTCATGCTTGAAACGTCCTGTCTGGGCGGCCCAGGAAATTGATGGGGCAAAGGTCCGATGCGACGCTTCGGCGCACCGCTTCTTACTTTTGTCTGAAGCGCGCGGCAGGCGGCTTCGCGCTACACTTGTCGCACATTCGGTAAAGCCTTGGTTAAGGAATAACCACAGAGGCGTTCGGCGGCGCCACAATGGGGAGCCTCTGAAAAAATGACGCGGCGCACAAAACCTTCTGTTGACTCCCGCCTCGTGGTTGCATAGTTTCCTTATATTGCAGTGCAGCATTCAGCCAACGCCCAGCCGGACGTCGGGTTTGAAACCGCAACGGAACATCGTCTCGGAAACACGCTGTCGGCAGGCTTCGCGACCCGCAAACCTTGCGGCCGGGGCCAAACACTCGCCCGGCAAACCTTGCACGGACGAGACCGGCATCAGCCAGGAAGGAACGCGCGTTATGACCAAGTTCACGCCGAAGTCGCTCGAACTCGTCACCACCCAGGCCAAAGAGCAGTATGAAGGTCTGGTGAAGGCGGGTCAGGAACAGTCCATCAAGCAGTTCGAGCAGACCGCTTCGGTCGCCAAGGAACAGTTCGAGAAGACCACCGCCCAGCTCCTGAAGAGCTATGAAGACCTCCAGGCCACCAGCAAGGCGAATGTCGAAGCGCTGGTCGAAAGCAGCGCCATCGCCGCCAAGGGCGCCGAGGATCTGGGTCGCGAGGTCGTCGCCTTCAGCCAGTCGGTGCTCGACAAGTCGATCACCACCGGCAAGGCCCTGCTGACCGCCAAGAGCCTGCAAGAAGTCGTCGAATTGCAGAACGGCTTCCTGAAGTCCAGCTTCGACGCGTTCGTCGCTGAAGCCACCCGCATTCAGGAACTGTCCGTGAAGGTCACGAACGACGCGTTGGCTCCGCTGAACACCCGCGTGACCGCCACCGTCGAAACCCTGTCCAAGCCGCTCGCCGCCTAACGTCCTGGCAGACAATCGGCAACCAACGGAGCGGCCGAACGCACGGCCCGGCAACCCGCGACGGTTGCCGGGCCGTGTCTGTTTGGATCGCGTCCTTTCGCGCCGTCAGGCGACCAAGCCGCTTCCGCGATTTTTGTGCAGTGCACAAAAATCCCTTTGACAAGCTCCCCCGCTCCCCGTATATCAAGATCATGTTGCGGTGCAGCATAGCTCGGGCGCCTGCCCTGCCGGGGTCCGGGGAACTCAAACCACATCGCGTCGGTTGCCGCTTTCGCGGGATCACGCGGTTGCCCCACCCGAGGGCAGAAGGAGCATAATCATGTCCGACAAGTTCGCCGCCGCCAGCAAGACCATCGAAGACGCCGTTTCCACCGCCAAGCAGAACCTCGAAGGCCTGGTCAAGGCCCAACAGGAGCAGGTGGAAAAGGCCTCCGCCAAGATTCTCAAGAGCTACGACGATCTGTCGAGCCTGACCAAGGGCAACGTCGACGCCGTCGTCAAGTCCTCGACCATCGTCGCCAAGGGCGCCGAAGAGGCTGGCAAGCAGGTCGCCGCCTTCACCCAGTCCTCGCTGGAAAAGGGCGTGTCGAACGGCAAGGCTCTGTTGGCCGTCAAGACCATCCAGGAACTGATCGCGTTGCAGAACGCCTACGCCAAGGCCAGCTTCGACGCCTTCGTCGCCGAAAGCGCCAAGCTTCAGGAACTGTCGGTCAAGATCGCCAACGAGGCGCTGGCCCCCCTGAGCGAGCGCGTCAACCTGACGGTCGAGACGCTGGGCAAGCCCGTCGCCGTCTGATCGACGCCAAAATCCGCTTGTGAAAAGGCGCTCCGCTTGCAAAGGCGGAGCGCTTTTTTTATGCCCGACGCGCGGCCCAGCCGCGCGTCGCTTTATCCGCGATACAAATGCGGCGCCATCGCCGAATCCGGGCCGACGCGCGGGTCGGTCGATTCGCGCACCGCCATGCCCAGGCATTTGTCGGCGACGACCCAGGCGTGCAGCACCGCGTGGACGCCGTCGCTCTGAAAGCCCGGCGGGGTTTCCAGCCAGACGGCGCCCTGCGCGTCCACCTCCGGGCCATCGTCCAGAATCACCGCGCCGCGCTCATACATTCGTTGCGGCGCCGAATCCAGCCCGCGCAGCGCCCGCGCCGTCACAGCGTCGCACGGCCCCAGAACGCTGGCGTCCAGCGCCGCTCGGCACAGGTTGGGATGGCGCGGGTAGAGGTGCGAGAGCACCGCCAGCAGCCCATGATTGGACCACAGCCAACACCACAGGGGTGACAGCACGCTCATGCCGCCAACCCGCAGCCGTTGCAGGAAAGCGTCTTCAGCCAATCCATCCCACGGAAACAGCTTGCCCAGCCACGCCATCGCCTGCCCCTCGTCGTCGAGGAAGCGACGGCCATCCCAGCCAATGCTGTGCAAGGGCAACAGGCGGGTCTCCAGACCCGCTTCCGCCGCCGTCGCCGCCAGATAGACCAGTTCCCCCTCCCGCGCCGGATCGGGGGTGGCGCAGGTCAGGTGAACCCGATTCCGACCCGGCAGGCCCGTCGCCAATTCTTCCCACCGCTCGACCAGCGCCTCGTGCAGACCGTTGAACTGGTTGGCGTCGGGAGCCAACGCCTCGCGCCAGTTGCGTTGAACGATGGAGGCGGCGAACAGCCCTTCGCTGGTGTCGTAGTTGCAGGCCAAAAGCTTGACGCTGTCCCGCCCGTCATAGGCCAGGGTCAGACGCCCAGCCAATCCCCCCGCCCGTTCGTTGTGGCGGCCCGCCGCCCAATAGTCGGTCCAAGAGGCTTCCACCATCCGCGCCGCCTCGCCACGGATGCCCAGCGGTCCAAACAGCTTGTTGTCGATCACGTAACGGACGGCGGCGCCGATCATCGTGTGGAGTTCGTCGGCCACGCTTTCGATCAAGTCGATTTGCGAGGCGCTGAACTCATACCCGACATCCTCCCGCCACCCGGCGCCGGCGGACATCGCCCGAACGCCGTAGGGGTATTTGCGAAGGCCGGGACGCCAATCGGCGCGCGGTTTCAGGGATACGCGGCGCATGGTCGAACCGGGTCCGTCCGTATCAGGAAAACGAAGGCGCGCGGAGCGCAACGGGCGACGAGCTGGTCAACGATCCTCTCCGAACATCGGCGGCGCGGCCTCGCCATCACCAGCGGGACACGCGCGCATCGCTGCGTGTGTAGCGCGCGAACGCTCGTCACGCCACAACGGATCACGGCTGACGTTGGGGCAGTCTGATAAAAATTTGGGGATATCTTGAGGGAGCCACAGCGCGGGGGTCCGGCATTGCCGGACACACCCTGCACGGTGATCGTCTTGAAGATGTCTGAAGTCTTTTTCAAGACCTCCGACGTCCCGTCCAGGTTGACGGGAAGAAATGGTGGAGCCGAGGGGGATCGAACCCCTGACCTCCGCAATGCCATTGCGGCGCTCTCCCAGCTGAGCTACGGCCCCATTTGGTGCGCTCGAAGGGAGTCGAACCCCCACGACCTTTCGATCACTAGGACCTGAACCTAGCGCGTCTACCAGTTCCGCCACGAGCGCGTCCCGCGTTACTTGGGGTCACGCGGGGCGCTCTATGTACCCAGCCACGCTGTTTGGCTCAAGAGAAAAATGACGTCGCATCAAAGATTTTTGGGGGAGAGCGTTGGAAGGGCCGGCGGGAGGGCGCGCGCCCTCCCGCTCAATCCGCCTTATTCCGCCGGTTTGATCGCGTAGAACCGGAACACCCGCATGCCGGCCTCAATGGCGGCGACCCGGCGGACCCACATCTCAACCTCTTCCATCACCGCCACCTTGGTGCTGGCGTCCATCTGGTGCTTTTCCAAATGCTCCACCAAACCTTGAATGGCGCTCAGGATCAGGTGGCGGTGGGTGTCGGAAATGTCTTCGGAAATGCGCAGGTCCAGATTGCGTTGCGCAAAAGCGTTCGCCATCTGGTCCTTGTTCCACAGATGCGGCTGCATCGGCTCCTTGTCGCACCAGTTTTGAATCGCCTTGGCCCCGATCTTGTCGGGTTCGGCGATGTAGTCGGTGATGAGCAGATGGCCGCGCGGCTTCAGAACGATTTCCATTCCGTCAAACATCTGGTCCTTGTCGCGAACAGCGAACAGGCCCTCCTTGTAGACGATGGCGTCCACCCGCTTGGGATAGCCGAAATGCTCCGGGTTGAAGGTTTCAATCGGCGCCTTCTTCTCCAACCCCATCTTGAAGGAGCGGACCATGCCCTCCTTCGCCAACAGTTCCGACGCCTCCAGCCCCGTGACCCAGCAGCCGAACTTGCCCGCCATGGTGCGGCTGGTGCCGCCCAGACCAGCGGCCAGATCCAGCACGCTCATCGCCGGATTCAGCCCCAGCGGCTTGACCAGATAGGGGATGTGCTCCGCGCCGCCCGGGGTGTTGAAGCCCTCGCCCCACAGCTTTTCCGCCACCTCGATTCGGGTGGCCGTCCACAGGGGCTTGCCCCAGCGGTTGACGCCCGGCCCTTGCGCCTCGGTCGGCGGGGGCGGGGGCGACGCTTCCGCTTTTTTGCCCTTCATGCCGGACAGGTCATAGCCTTCCCACCACGCGTGGAGGCGGCTTTTCAAATTCGGCCCATGCCCGCCGTTGTCGCCCTTGTCCGTCATCGCCGCCACACACCCCTTTGGCCGATCAACACCGCAACCCCGGTCAACGCCCCCGCATCGACCGCACACGCCGCCACAATCCTGCGGCGAACGCTGTTCATTTCCGCGTCCGCGCCGCAAAGAGCTTACAAAAAGGCAGGCTAATCACACCCTGACGTCGCGCAAGAGGAAAATGCCTCCCCGCGCGCTCCCGCCGTCATTCGGACGGCCTTTCCCCCGGTTTTGACGCCTTATCGACGGCAAGCGCCGCCATCCGCGTTCCTCCGGCCCGCAAGACCGGCTCACAGGCGGCCGGCACATTGGCGACGCGCGGCGTCGGACGGCTGGCCGGAGCGGCAGAACGTTCGACCGCCGGAACCGCGCGAACCAACCAAGACTCCAGCTCCTCGCCGCAGCCGTCGCCGTCGGGTTGAGGGGCCTGATCCTCGCACTGCGGGCTGCCGGGCGGACAGCTCAACCGGATGTGCATGTGGCCGTCGTGACCGTACCAGGGGCGCAGCTTGCCCAGAAAGGCGCGGTCGCTCCAGGCATGCGCGCACATCGCCTGCTTGATCGCCGGATTGACGAAAATGCGAACGACGCGCGGGTCGCTGGCCGCGATCTGGATCAAGCGGGCCTGGCGTTCCGACCAGCCGTCGTTCACCCGCATGCGGTCGTGATCGACGAACTTGACCTCCTCCAGATTTTCACGTCCGCCCCGCCCCATCGGCGGCAGGTCGAGCCGCAGCCAGACGTCGGCGTCCAGCCCGATCTGGTGGCTGGCGTGGCCCATCGGCATCGGCCCGCCCCGCGCCTGCCCCATGTCGCCGATCAACGCCGCGCCCAGCCCGGCGGCGGCGACCTTGCGCCCGAACTCCTTCAAGGTTTCAACCAACTGCGGATGACCGTAATTGCGATGGCGCGACAGGCGGATCACCTGATAGCCGGTTCCCTCCCCGGCCAAGGGCTGCGCCCCGGCGATGCACCCGGCGGCGTAGCCGCCAATCGAACGGGCCGGACCCAGCGACGGACCGGACACCCCCGCCCAGACGACGCTGGAGGCGTAAGCGGGAAGCTTGCGCGGCGTTTTCTTGCGTGTTTTGGCGTCGGCGTCGCCCGCCAGCGCGGCAAGCATCCCGACGCACGCGACCAGCCCCACCGCAAGACGCAGCATGACGCCCCCATTCCACAGCTCTGTGGCAAACCTTATAACACACTGACCGTTAAGGAATGATGGAAAGGTAAGACCAGTTCGCGACGCGAACCCCGCCCGCCTCAGTCGAGCGTCTGCCGGTAGCGTTTCAACGCCACGACCGTGACCACCAGCAGAAAAGCCAGCAGCGGCGCCAGTTCGCCCAGGATGTCGGCGAAACCGTTGCCCTTCAGCAGAATGCCGCGCACGATCCGCAAAAAATGGGTCAGCGGCAGAACCTCCCCGATCATCTGCGCCCAACCCGGCATGCCCCGGAACGGGAACATGAAGCCCGACAGCAGCATCGACGGCAGAAAAAAGAAGAACGACATCTGCATCGCCTGCAACTGGTTCTTGGCCAGGGTGGAAAAGGTGAAGCCGACGGCCAGATTGGCGGCGATGAACGCCACCAGCACCGCCGACAGCAACAGCAGGCTGCCGACGATGGGAACCCCGAACAGCAGACGCGCCGCGCCGACGATCAACACCACCTGGACATAGCCGACGCCGATGAAGGGCACGATTTTGCCCAGCATCACCTCGAACGGGCGCACCGGCATCGCCAGCAAATTTTCCATGGTGCCGCGTTCCCGCTCACGGGTCACGGCCAGGGCGGTCATCATCACCATGGTCATGGTCAGCACCACCCCCATCAGACCAGGCACCACATTGTATTGGGTGATTCCTTCCGGGTTGTAACGGCGGTGGACGCGCAGTTCGATCGGATCGGGCGTCGCCCGCAGCGCCGCCAGCGGCCCGACCAGATCGGGATCCAGCGCCTGCCGGGCGATCACCGCCAGGGCCGACAGCGCGTTGCTGGTCGCCGCCGGGTCGGTCGCGTCGGCCTCCACCAGCAAGACGGGGCGGTCGCCCCGCTGGAGGTCGCGGGAGAAACCGGCGGGAATGGTGATGGCGAACTGCGCCTGTCCGGTCGCCAGCAAACGGTCCAGTTCAGCCTCGTCCGACACCGTGCGCCCAAGGTCGAAATAGCCGGAGTTGCCCAGCGCGGCCACCAACGTCCGGGCAAAGGGGCTGACGTCGGCGGTCAGCACGGCGGTCGGCAAGCGCTTTGGATCGGCGTTGATGGCGAAGCCGAACAAAATCAATTGCAGGATCGGCACCCCGACCATCATGGCGAAGGTCAGCCGGTCCCGCCGCATCTGGATCAGCTCTTTCACCATCACCGCGAGCAAACGGTTGACGGACAATCCAGCCATCACGCCCGCCTCCCCGCCCGGTTGCGGTTATATTTCAGAACAGAAAGATTGCAACAGATTGACGCAGCAATATTTTTTATCGGCCCGCCCCTTGACAAAAAGAGAGTTCTTATGAAGAAAGTAGTGCGGAGAGTTACTCTTATTCCTGGAGATACGTCGTGAAGGCTTTTGTTGCCAAGAGCACTGTTTTTGCCGCCGCTCTGTTCCTGATGCACGGCGCCGCTCTGGCCGGGCAGCAGGATTTCAGCATCGTCAACAAGACGGGCTATCCGCTGAAGCACATCTACGTGTCGGAATCCCACAGCAACAGTTGGGACGAGGACATTCTGGGCCGCGACGTCCTGGACGACGGCGAAGCCTTCGACGTGTCCTTCGGCAAGGCCGAAAAGACCTGCAAATGGGACATGAAGGTCGCCTATGACGACGGCGAGACCGCCGTGTGGGAAGGCCTGGATCTCTGCCAGATCTCCAAGCTGACCTTGAAGTGGAACAAGAGCACCGGCGTCACCAGCGCCATCAAGGAATAACGACGGCGGGGGCGCCGCGACAAACGGCGCCCCTCCGCTTCCCCATTGCTCATAGCCCAAAGCCGCCGCGCTCATTGAAAATTGTCCGTGCTGCGGTTCATCAGATGGATGAAGACGTCTTCCAGCGTCGGATCCGCCGCCGTCACCCGCAGATCGCTCCGCTCCGCCCAGGGTTTCAGCGCCGAGTCCAGCGCGTCGCCATCCATGCCGCTGACATGCAGGCGGCTGCCAAACACCGCGACCATCTCGACACCCGGCTGTCCCGTCAACGCCGCCGCCATCGGCCCCAGGTCGGCCCCGGCCACCACCCGCGTGCGCAAACCAGATTCGGCGATGACCCGCTCCACCGGCCCGTGCGTCATCAGCGTGCCATACGCGATGTAGGCGATTTCGTGACAGCGTTCCGCCTCGTCCATGTAATGGGTGCTGACCAGCACGGTCAGGCCATCGGCGGCCAGCCGGTGAATTTCGTCCCAAAATTCGCGCCGCGCCTTGGGATCGACGCCCGCCGTCGGCTCGTCGAGCAGCAGCAGCTTCGGTTCGTGCAGGATGCAGGCGGCCAGCGCCAGCCGCTGTTTCCAGCCGCCGGACAATTCCCCCGCCAACTGGCGCCGCCGATTCGCCAGGCCCAACCGCTCCAACGCGCCGTCAACGCGGCGGCGGCGATCCGACAGCCCATACATGCGGGCGACGAAATCCAGATTCTCGGCGATGCTCAGATCCTCCCAGAAGCTGAATTTCTGGGTCATGTAGCCGACTTGCCGCTTGATCGCCGCGCTGTGCGTGCGAATGTCCAGCCCCAGACAGGTTCCCTCCCCGGCATCGGGGGTCAACAGTCCGCACAACAGGCGGATCGTCGTCGTCTTGCCCGATCCGTTGGGGCCGAGAAAGCCATAGATGGCCCCCGCCGCGACGCGGATCGACACGTCGTTGACGACCAGCTTGTCGCCAAAGCGTTTGACCAGCCCGCGCACGTCAATCACCGGCGGAGGATTCGCCGACACGGCGGCGGTCATGGCGCCAGCTCCACATCCACCGGCAATCCGGGACGCAAGACGCCGCCCCCCATCGCCGCGTCGGGCGCCGCCTCGACCCGGAAGACCAGCTTTTCCCGGCTGCCAACGCTGTAGATCACCGGCGGGGTGTATTCCGCTTTGGACGCCACATGCGTGACCCGCGCGACCAACCCCGGCGGGCAGGAATCGCAACGCACCCGCAGCGCCGTTCCCGGCGGCGCCCGCGCCACCAGCGTTTCTGGAACGAACAACACCAGCTTGATCCGTTCAGGCGGCAACAGCGTCACCACCGGCGATCCGGCGGGAACCCACTCTCCACCGTTGTAGAGCGTGTCCTCGACCAAAGCCGCGACCGGGGCGACCGGGGCCAGATCAACCAACCGACGGTCGGCCTGGACCAGCGCCGCGTCGGCCTGCGCCATCGCCTGCTCCGCCGCGCGGATCTGATCGGGCCGGGCGCCCAGCCCGCCAACGGCCAGTTGCGCCTGGGTTTCCGCGAGACGGCCCTGGTCGCGCTCAAACGCCGCCCGCGCGCCGTCGAGCTTGTCCACGGAGCTGACCTTGCGCGCCGCCAGCGCCGCCTGCCGCTCCCACTCGGTGGCGGACAGACGCAGCGCCGCTTCGGCTTGGGCCTTTTGCGCGGCCAGCACGGCGATTTCCTCAGGCCGCTTGCCGGTCGCCAGATCGGCGCGCTGCGCCTTGGCCTGGGCCAGCGCCGCCGCCAGCCGGTCACGCTCGGCCAACGCGGTGGAACGGTCGATGGTGAAAAGCGGCGCGCCCGCCGCGACCGTTTGCCCCCGCGCCACCGACAACCGCTCCAGCACGCCCGCCGCCGGGGCGGCGATTCGCAGATACTCGCCCTCGACATAGCCATGGGCCAACGGACGGGTGTCGGCGGCGCCAAACGGCAGCCCGACCGTTTGCGCCACCGCCAGAGCCATCCCCCACGCCGCATCCAGCCAACCGCTCATGATCGGTCTCCGTCAGGCGTTTCCCCATCCACCAGCAGCGCGCGGCGCAAATGATCGCGGTGGGTGGCGATCAGGGCCGGAACGTCCAAAGGAGCCACCGCGTCAAAGGCGCTGCGCCACACCGCGCTCATCAGCAAAGGCGCGGCGATCAGGCGAACCGCGTGGTCGATGTTCAGCGGGCGGAACTCGCCGCGCGCCACCCCCCGCTCCAGCAGATTGGCCAGCAGCCCAAAGCCGCGTTGAATGACCTCGCGATGGTAGAAAGCCGCCAGTTCAGGGAAGTTCCCGGCCTCGGCGATCACCAGCTTGGGAATGATGGCCGCGCGGGTCGTCGCGATCAACTCCGCCACCATCGCCAGCAACCGTTCCAGCAGGGCGAAGGACGGCCCCGGAACCTCGGCGATCATCCGTTCGGCCCGCTCCAGATTGGGCAGGATGGCGGCGCGGATCACCGCCTTGAACAGATCCTCTTTGCTGGGGAAATAGAGATAGAGCGTGCCTTTGCTGACCCCGGCCCGCGCCGCGACGTCGTCCAGCCGGGCGGCGGCGAAGCCCCGTTCGGCGAAGACGTCCAGCGCGGCGGCGACGATTTCCTGCGGGCGATCCACCTTGCGACGGCGCCAGCGTGGAGAGGAGGGGGGATCGCTGAGCGGCATCGGCGGGTCTATTAATGACTAACTCGTCAGTTATTAACACACGCCTCATCCCCGCGCCATCCTCTTTGCCTGCGACGCCCCGCCTCAGCCAAAGGACATTGTGCGACGCAGCAATGCCCTTACAAAAAGGCTTGCCTTTCCGGGCGTCGTGCCCGAGACTTTCTCTCGGCTGACCAGAGCGCGTTTGCGCGCCGCAGCCGCGATCAACCGGAAAACGGATGCCGGATCAACGGCTTCCATCCCTTCAGGGGGGAACAACGTCACGGCGCAGTTGCCGGGCCTCGGATTGTGGCGTCGCTTTGCGGCGCACCAGAACCGCAGGTCCCTCAACCGAGCGAGGGGATGACCATGCCGAGTGCCGCGCGTTCGTCGCAATCCGCGTCCTCATCCAATTTGGAACTGCTGACGATTTACGAAGTCAGCAAGATTCTTGGCTCGTCGCTCGATCTGGAACAGACGCTGCGCGAGGTGTTGCGGGCGCTGTCCTATCAGCTTCAGATGCAGCGGGGCCGCGTGTATCTCCAGGGCGACGACAACACCCTGCGTCTGGTCGCCGCCCATGGCCTGTCGAAAGAGGCGCTGGCGCAGGACATCGACCTTCGCGAGGGCGAGGGGATTTCCGGACGCATCCTGAAAACCGGCATGCCGGTGGTGGTTCCCAATCTGGCCGACGAGCCGCTGTTCCTCAACCGCTCCGGCGGGCGCGACGATCTGGACGAACAGGTGGCCTCGCTGGTCGGCGTGCCGATCAAGGCGGCGGGCGCCGTCGTCGGCGTGTTGACCATCGACCGCATTTCCGACGAGGGGCCGAACGGCCATTTCGGGTCCGACGTCCGCTTTCTGACCATGGTCGCCAATTTGATCGGCCAGACCGTGCGCCTGCACCGCACCGTGGCGGAAGAGCGCCGCTTCATGATGCGCGAGACCTTCCGCGTGCAGAAGGAACTGCGGCCCGTCGCCATCCCGGTCAACGACGTGGTGTGCACCAGCGCCAACATGGTGGACGTGCTGTCGCAGGTTCACCGCGTCGCCCCCTTCAAATCGACCGTGTTGATTCGCGGCGAGAGCGGCACCGGCAAGGAGCTGATCGCGCGCGCCATCCACAACATGTCGCCGCGCAAGGACGCGCCCTTCATCCGGGTGAACTGCGCCGCCCTGCCCGAATCCCTGCTGGAATCGGAGCTGTTCGGGCATGAAAAAGGCTCCTTCACCGGGGCGCAGAAGGACCACAAGGGCCGGTTCGAGCTGGCGTCCGGCGGCACCCTGTTCCTGGACGAAATCGGCGACATCTCGTCCAACTTCCAGGCCAAGCTGCTGCGCGTGTTGCAGGAGCAGGAGTTCGAGCGGGTCGGCGGATCCAAGACGATCAAGACCGACGTGCGGCTGATCTGCGCCACCAACCTCAATCTGGAGGAGGCGGTCGGCCATGGGAAATTCCGCGCCGATCTCTATTTCCGCATCAACGTCGTCACCATCCATCTGCCGCCGCTGCGCGAACGGCGCGGCGACATCGCCCTGTTGGCCAAGCATTTCGTCGCCAAATTCGGCAAGGACAACGGCCTGAATCTGGACATCGACAACGAAGCGCTGGAGGTGCTGAACCGCTGCACTTGGCCCGGCAACGTGCGCGAGCTGGAAAACTGCATCGAGCGGGCCGCGACGCAATGCCGCGACGGCAAGATCCGCCTGCCCGATCTGTCGTGCAGCATGAATCTCTGCAACTCGTCGGTGCTGTTCCAGTACCGCACCATGGGCGCGGCGGTCGGCGGCTTGGCCCCGACGACCAGCGCCGCGCCGACCAACCCGAACATCACGCGCGCGCCGCAACCCGGCGTCGGCGCGGCGGCGATGCCCAGCGCCGTTCCGGCCCCGGTCGGCGCCAATGGCGCGGCGTGGCCCGCCTGCGCGTCCGGCTGCGCCGCCGGGCCGACGCCGGGCTGCGGCGCGGCGAAACCCATGGCCCCCACCGCCATTCTGCCGCTGCCCACCCCCGAACGCGGCGCGCCCAGCGCGCCCGCCGCCCCTTCGGCCCCCGCGCCGGTCGCCGCGCGGAACGGCCATGCTCAGCCCGCGTCCAACCCGCCGCAGCCGACGGCGGACAACCCCGACCTGCCGCTGGACGAGCCGGATTCCGGCCCGCTGCGCGACCGCCTGCTGTGGGCGATGGAGCGCACCGGCTGGGTCCAGGCCAAGGCCGCCCGCCTGCTGGGCATGACCACCCGTCAGGTGAGCTACGCCCTGCGCAAATACAGCATCGAAATCAAGAAGTTCTAAACGGGTTGAGCGGCAGGATCGGCAAGGGCGGCGGCGCGACGGCGACCGCCGCCGTCGCCCTGTGGTCATGCCTGTGCTACAGTTCCCGGCGACCGCCGTCTCTACCCGTCCGAACGGATCCCCGGCCTTGCCCGCTCTGGAAAAGCCTCTCGCCCTGCTGTTTGTCGACATCGCCGACAGCACCATGCTGTATGAGCGGATCGGCAACGTCACAGCCGCGACCCTGACCCAGCGCGTTCTTGGCCATCTGCGACGGTTGGTGGACGGCAACGGCGGCGCGGTCATCAAAAGCCTGGGCGATGGGCTGCTCGGCGCCTTTCCCTCCCCCGACGACAGCGTGCGCGCGGCGCTGGCGATGATGGCGGCGCAGGAGGATTACGGGCTGCGGCTGCGCATCGGCATCCACCATGGCCCGGTGATCGAGGGGATCGGCGATCTGTACGGCGACGCCTGCAACGTCGCCGCGCGGGTCCAGCAGATCGCGCGGCCCGGCGAGATTCTGGCGACCGAGGCGCTGATCGGCGGTCTTTCTCCCGATCTGCTCGCCAAATCCAAGCTGTTGAGCAACGTCGCGATGAAGGGCAAGGCGATCCCCATCCGCGTCCACCAGATCCGCACGGTGGAGGAGGTGGACGAGGCGCAGGACAGCACGACGCTTGGCTTCTCCACCGTCAACACCAGCGGCAACGCCATGGTGACGCTGCATCTGTCCTATCGCGGCCAGGACATTCTGATGAGCCGCGCCCTGCCCCGCGTCACCATCGGGCGGGAGGAGAGCAGCGGCCTGCGCATCGCCTCGCGCCAGACCTCGCGCCAACACGCGGTGATCGACTTCAGCCGCGAAAGCTTCATCCTGACCGACCATTCGACCAACGGCAGCTACATCCGCAGCGGCGGCGCCCCGCCGGTGGTTCTGCGCCGCGATTCCACCAAGCTGGTCGGCAGCGGCCTGATCGGTTTCGGGGCCGAGGTGCGCGACGAGGCCCAAGACCACGTCATCGCCTTTCGCGGCGAGCTGGCCTGAGCGCCCGCCCAAAACACCACAAGGCCGTGTCGCATCCCTGACAGCGCCCCTGACAGCGCCCTGGCTTTGTCGCAATGACGACAGGGTCAGCAAAGCTGACAAACCGCGTCAACTCCTTGTGATTCCTCACACTCCTCCGTTGGCCCCGAACTTGCTTTTCTCTGGTCTGACCGTTGGTGTCGTCAGGCACGGCAGGCCATGCGCCACCCGGCGCGGCAGGGAAGGAGTGGATGATGGGCAACGTGATTTCGCTCGACAGCATTCTTGGGGTGGGAGAGCTGAAGGCTCCCGCCGAATCCACGCCGGTGGAATCCTCCGGCTGCTCGTCGTCGTCCTGCGGCTCGTCCGATGGACCGGCGGACATGGATCCGGCGGTGTGGGACAAGGTGAAAAACCACCCCTGCTATTCGGAAGAAGCCCACCATTATTTCGCCCGCATGCATGTTGCGGTGGCTCCGGCCTGCAACATCCAATGCAACTACTGCAACCGCAAATATGATTGCTCGAACGAGAGCCGTCCGGGCGTGGTCTCTGAAAAACTGACCCCCGATCAGGCGATCAAGAAGATTTTGGCGGTGGCCCAGGACATCCCGCAATTGTCGGTGATCGGCATCGCCGGTCCCGGCGACAGCCTCGCCGCCGGGGCGAAGAACACCTTCGCCACCTTCGAGCATCTGCAAAAGAAGGCCCCGGACCTGAAGCTGTGCCTGTCCACCAACGGGCTGGCCCTGCCGGACAATGTGGACCGCATCGCCCAATACAACATCGACCATGTGACGATCACCATCAACATGGTCGATCCCGAGGTCGGCGCGCAGATTTACCCCTGGATCTTCCACAAGCACAAGCGTTGGACCGGGCTGGACGCCGCCAAGATCCTGCACGAACACCAAATGCTGGGGCTGGAAATGCTGACGTCGCGCGGCATCCTGGTGAAGGTCAATTCGGTGATGATCCCCGGCGTCAACGACGAGCATCTGCTGGCGGTCAACAAGGCGGTCAAGGCGCGCGGCGCCTTCCTGCACAACATCATGCCGTTGATCTCCGACCCCGCCCACGGCACCCATTTCGGTCTGACCGGCCAGCGCGGCCCGACCGCGCAGGAGCTTAAGGTGGTGCAGGACGCCTGCGAGGGCGGGGCCAAGCTGATGCGCCATTGCCGCCAATGCCGCGCCGACGCCGTCGGCCTGCTGGGCGAGGATCGCGGCGACGAGTTCACCGCCGACAAGATCGAAGCGATGGGCGAGATCGGGTACGACGACGAGGCCCGCCGGACCTACCGCGAGCATGTCGAGGCCGAACGATCCGGGCGTCACGCCTCCAAGGCCGCCGCCCAGGCCGATGTGCGGGAGGCCGTCGGCAGCGCCGTCGATCCCATCCTGATCGCCGTCGCCACCAAGGGCGGCGAGCGCGTCAACGAGCATTTCGGCCACGCCAAGGAGTTCCAGATTTACGAGGTCGGGCCGCAGGGCGCGAAGTTCGTCGGCCACCGCCGCGTCGATCAATATTGCGAAGGCGGCTCCGGCGACGACGACGCGCTCGACGCCGTGCTGTCGGCGATCAACGACTGCACCGCCGTCTTCGTCGCCAAGATCGGCGGCTGCCCGTCCAAATCGCTGGAATCGGCGGGCATCGAGCCGGTGGACCGCTTCGCCTTTGAATACATCGAGGAATCGGCCCTGGCCTATTTCAAGGATTACGCCGAACGCCTGGGCCAAGGGTCGATCCAGGCCCGCGCCGGGCAGGACGCGGTGATCCGCACCGGCGCGTTGACCGCCAAGCGCGCCTGACCCCACCCACCACAGCCATCCCCCCAAATTTTGCCAAGCAAGGAGAGAAAGCCATGGCCTACAAGATCAAATCCGCCGAATGCACCGTCTGCGGCGCCTGCGACGCCGAATGCCCGAACATGGCGATCAGCCTGAAAAAGGGCACCTACGTCATCGACCCGGCCAAATGCACCGAATGCAAAGGCCAGTTCGACAGCCCGCAATGCGCCGCCGTCTGCCCCGCCGACTGCTGCGTTCCGGCCTGATTGCCCCCTGACGCCCAAAGCCCTCCCTCTCCCGAAACGAGCTACCGGATTCACACATCGTTCAATAAGGCAAGATATTGGAAGTCAATGACTTTAACCGTCATCCCCGCGAAGGCGGGGATCCAGGCTTCATCACAGGGTACGTCTTGCGAACTCTGGATCCCCGCCTTCGCGGGGATGACGAACCCGAGAGTCATTCCGTTCCACTGTTTTGCCAAACGGGTCGATGTGTGAATGCCGCAGCTCCCGCGACGGGAGAGGGAGGGATCGCGGGAACAACAGAAACCGACGGTTCCAACCGGAGCGCCGCCATGTTGGACGAGGTGGATGAAGACTGGCTCGCCCGCCGCTATTACGGCGGGGATCTGCCGCCCGAGGCGGAACGCTGCCTGCATCTGGCCGCCGCCAGCTACGCCGATTCCGCCCGCGCGCTGCGCCACCTCGCCGACGCCGAGGCCGCCGCCCCCGGCCACCGTCTGGTCGATCTCGGCCATTACAAATTCCATTTTTACAAGGCCAACCTCGACGACGCGGCGGTCTATGGCGAGCGGATGCTGGGCCACGCCATGGCCGCGATTGGCCTGAACCACAGCGATTGGCGCGCCGTCACCCCGGCCTCCGCCGATTTTTCCGGGCTGGAGCCAGCGCCCCGCTTGTTCCTCTTCGCGCTGCTCGCCATCGGCTATCTCAACCTGCGCCGGGGCCGGATGGCCGAGGGGCGGGAGGTTCTGGCCAAGGTTTGCGCGCTCGACCCCGACGATCGGTTCGGAGCCGCCCGTCTGCTGGCCGTCGCCGACCAACGCGAACGAGCCAACGCCGGGGAGGAGGTGGACGCATGACCGACGACGACGCCCTCCCCCCCACGGCGCTCAGCGACGACATCGACGAGACGCTCGACTGGACGGGCGCGCCGGTGGATTGCGCCGCCTGCGCCCACGCCGACCGTCGGGTCGAACCGGGCGTCGCCCTGCTGGGCGGTCGCGACTGTCGTCAATGCCAGCCGGGCCGAGCCTGCGTCCATGACCGCTACGCCAAGCGCATCCAACGCTTTTTCGAGTGGAACGCCGATCTGGCGGGAACCCATCTGACCCACCCCTATTTCGAGGTCCGCGCCAACGCCGCCCGCGTCGCGCCGATTTTCCTGCTGCCGCGCCTGATCGACGATCCCGACGAAACCGTGCGCGCCACGCTGGCCCGCCGTCTGCCGCGCCGCCTGCTGCTGAAGCTGCGCGACGACCCCGACCGCGAGGTGCGCATCGCCGTCGCCGTCCGGTTGGAGGACGCCGACCTCGCCCCGCTGATGCGCGACCCCGATTGTTCGGTGCGGCTGCGCGTCGTCCGCCGGATTCCCGACGGCATGCTGCCCGCGATGATGCACGACGAGGATCCCGAAATCCGCGTCGAGGTCGCCCGCCGCATCGCCGCCGATTGGCTGCCCAGCCTGATTTGGGACGACAGCCCGCGCGTCCGGCTGGTGGTGGTCCAACGCCTGCCCGCGTCCAAGCTGCATGTTCTGATTCAGGACGCCGACTGGATGGTTCGGCTGGCGGTGGCCGGGCGGATCGACAGCGACCAACTCGGCCCCCTGCTCGACGACCCGGAGGAGGAGGTGCGCACGCTGGCCCGCCAGCGCCGCGACGGCGTCGCCATCGCCAACGACCTGCCCCCGCTTTGACCGCCCCGCCCGAAGGAGCCGCCGCCATGACCCAGACCATACGCCGTGAACGCGCCCGCGATCCCAACGACGCCAACGAGCTGGTCGGCCCGGCGGCGTTCGAGCAGGGCCACAAGGTGCGCGCGCGGAAGGACGTCCGCAACGACGGCACCTATCCCGGCTGCCCGGTCGGCGAGTTCCTGATCCGGGAGGGCGATGTCGGCTACGTCATCTCCATCGGCACCTACCTTCAGATGTATTACATCTACGCCGTTGATTTTTATGAGAAACGCGTCGTCGTCGGCATGCGCGCGAAAGAGCTTGAAATGGTCGACGCCCATTGCAACGACCCGCAGTGACCCCCTCCCCCCTCTTGTGAACAGCCCGGAAGGAGCCTCGCGATGACCGAAGCCGCCACCCCCGCCAAGTCGGGTTTCATCCCGCCGCGCGAACCGCTGTACGACTGGGGCCTGTCGGTCACGGCGCAGGAGGATCTGTTCAACGACGGCAGCCACCCCCACGCCCAACCCGGCGCGATCCTGGCCCCGCAAGGCACGCCCGGAATCATCGTCCGCGTCGGTCGGTCGGAGGAAGGCCATCTGCCGGTCTATCTGGTCGAATTCCCCGGCGGAACCGTGGTCGGCTGTCTTGAAGAGGAAATCGCCCCCGCCGATGGGTCGCGCCGTGGCGTGCCGGGGGTGCTGGCATGACGATCTATCTCGACAACAACGCCACCACCGCGTTGGCGCCGGAGGTGCGGGAAGCGATGCTGCCCTGCCTGTTCGGCGATTACGCCAACCCGTCCAGCCCGCACAGCGCCGGGATGGCCGCCCGCCGTCTGGTCAGCGACGCCCGCGCCCAGGTCGCCGCCCTGATCGGGGCCAAGCCCGCCGATGTGATGTTCACCGGCAGCGCGACGGAGGCGACGCACGCCGCCATCCTCGGCGCGCTGCGCAGCCTGGAGGAAACCGACCACACCCGCGACCACATCGTCGCCACGGCGGTGGAGCATCCGGCGACGCTGGCCCTGTTCGACGATCTGCGGAACCAGGGCTGGCGCGTCAGCGTCCTGCCGGTGAACGCCGACGGCCTGCCCTCGCTGGTCGATCTGGGCGCGCTGGTGTCGGAACGCACGGCGCTGGTGTCGATGATGTGGGCCAACAACGAAACCGGCGTGCTGATGCCGGTCGCCGGGGCCTCGGCCATCGCCCACGCCCATGGCGCGCTGTTCCACACCGACGCGGTGCAGGCGGCGGGCCGGGTGACGGTGGAGTGCGGCATCGCCGATTACCTCACCTTGTCCGCCCACAAGATGCACGGGCCGAAGGGCGTCGGCGCGCTCTACGTCCGCAAGGGCGCGCCCTTCCGCCCGCTGGTCCATGGCCACCAGGAACGGCGGCGGCGTGGCGGCACCGAAAATGTGCCGGGCATCGTCGGCTTCGGGGCCGCCGCCTCGCTCGCCGCGCTGTGGCTGGACGAGGCCGGGTTGCTGGGCTTTCTGCGCGACCGGCTGGAAAGCGGCGTGTTGGCCCGCTGGCCGGGGGCGCTGGTCAATGGCGGCGGCGCGGCGCGCCTGCCCAACACCAGCAACATCCGCTTCGCCGACGGCCAGGGCCGCCCGGCGGACGGCGAGGAGTTGCTGATGCGGTTGGACCGCGCCGGAATCGCCGTGTCGATGGGGGCCGCCTGCTCTTCAGGTGGGAATGAGCCAAGCCATGTCCTGACCGCCATGGGGCTGAGCGGCGCGGCGGCGGCCAGCAGTTTGCGCTTTTCGCTCAGCCGCTACAGCACGGCGGCGGAAATCGACGCGGTGCTGTCGGAATTGCCCGCCCTGCACGCCCGTCTGGTCGCGGCGTGATCCCGACCGCCGCCAACAACCAACAACAACAGACTTTGGAGCCGTGATTATGAAGGTGATGATCCGCAAGGTGGCCGAGGGCCACACGATCTACGTCGCCAAGAAGGATCTGGAGGAACCCATCACCGAGATGGAGAACCCCGGCCTGTGGGGCGGTTGGATCAAGGTCGCCAACGGCTGGACTCTGGACCTGCCGGAAATGCCCGCCGACACCCGCCTGCCGATCACCGTCGAAGCCAAGAAACGCGGCGCGGAGTGACCATCATGGCCCTGTCCCTTGAGCGCATCGACACCATCGCCACGCTGGCCAACCAGCTTTTTTCCGCCGGAAACCGGATCGACGACGTCGCCCGCGCCGTCCGCGCGGCCAACCCGGATCTGAAGACCGTCACCACCGCCCACGCTTCAGTGATGGCCGAGGATCCGTTCCGCGAAGAAAACGGCTTCGATCTGCATCTGGTGGACGGCAACAACCACTGCTGGCTCATCACCGACAAGCCGGAGCTTGCCACCGGCCTGGTGATCGCCCAACGGGACGAGGATGAATGAATGACCGCTTCCCCCGCGACGTTGGCCACGCAAAACGACACGATTGACCCCGCCGAGGATGACGGCGACGGTTTCATCGCCCTGACCACCCCCGACATGTCCGGGGCTGAAGTGGAGATGCTGAGCCGCGTCCTGACCTCCGGCGAGTTGGGCGACGGGCGGATGGCGCGGGCGTTCGAGACCGCTTTCGCCGCCTATGTCGGGCGCGCCCACGCCGTGGCGGTGTCCAGCGGCACCATCGCCGCCCTGCTGGTGATGAAGGCCTATGGGATTGGGCCGGGGGACGAGGTTCTGTGCAGCCCCTTCGGCTGGCATCAGGCGCAACATGCCGTGGCCTTGAGCGGGGCGACGCCGGTGCTGGTGGACATTGATTACTGGCAACACAGCATCAACCCGGAAAAGGCCGCGACGCTCATCACCCCGGCGACCAAGGCCATTCTGGCCGCCAATCCCAACGGCCACCCGGCCCATTGGGACGAACTGACCGCGCTGGCCAAGGATCACGGCTTGATCCTGATCGAGGATTCGACCGAGGCCATCGGCTCCACCTACAAGGGGCGGATGGTCGGCGGGTTCGGCGACGCGTCCTTCTTTGATTTTTCCGAGCCGGGGGTTCTGCTGGCCGGGGATGGCGGCATGATCGTCACCGACGACCGCGATCTGGCCCACCGCCTGCGCTATCTGCGCCGCCGCGAGGTGGAGCACCGCAACACCGTCGTCATCACCCGCACCCTGCCCTGGCAGGTGGGCTTGAGCAACCTCAACGCCGCGCTGGGGCTGGTGCAGTTGAAACGGCTGCCGGAGATTCTGGCCCGCCGCAACAAAGTCATCGGCTGGTACGACGCGGCGATGGCGAGCTTTGAAGGCATCAAGCCGCCCTATCGCGGGGCGGGCGCGGAAATCGTCAACCCGATGCTCTATTGCGTGCATCTCGGCACCCGCTTCACCGCGTCGGGTCGCAAGGCGATCATCGAGGATCTCGACGGGCAGGACATCGACGCTTCCGATTTCGGCCAACCGCTGCACACCCAGCAATATTACCAGGAGCGCGGGGCCAGCCGTTCGGCCTGCCCGGTCTGCACCAAAACCGCCGACCGCGTGCTGGCGCTGCCGCTGCACCACGCGATCACCGAGGATCAGGTCG
Source organism: Azospirillum sp. FG154 (assembly GCF_057809575.1). Lineage (NCBI taxonomy): Bacteria > Pseudomonadati > Pseudomonadota > Alphaproteobacteria > Rhodospirillales > Azospirillaceae > Azospirillum > Azospirillum sp. FG154. Next base: position 113,067 of record NZ_JBMDKF010000009.1, read on the forward strand.
CCTTCATCGTCGAAACGCTGAAGGACGCCACCGTCAACACCGGCGCCGGGGCGGCGATTTACCTTTAAAGGGGATTCTTCATGACCGACACCGCGCTTGCGCCGGACGCCGATTCCGTCACGGTCGCCGACACCGCCGCCGCCATCGCCAGCATCGCCGCCGCGTTGAAGGCCAAACAGGTGGTCCCCTATCTCGGGCCGGGGGCCTTCGCGCTGCTGTCCCCGGACGATTGCCCGATCCCGCGCAATTCGGCGGAGCTGACCCAGCGGCTGAACGCCAAGGTGACGGCGCCGGGTCGCTTCCGCACCAATTTGACGGCGGTCGCCCAATTCATCGAAACCCGCCGCCACCGCAAGACGCTGGACGCCATCCTCAACGAGATTTTCAGCCAGACGGTTCCGCCGACGCCCGCCCACCGCTTCCTCAGCGCCATTCCAACGCCGCCGTTGATCGTCGACGTCTGGTACGACAACGCGCTCGACGCGCTGCTGACCGCCGCCGCCAACCGCCGTTGGGGGCAGATTCAGGGGCTGTCGCACCCGCAATCAACCGGCGAATGGGTGAAATATTACGCCGCCGACGGGTCGGAAACGACCGCCGCCGCCGCTGAAGCCTGGGACACCGTGCTCTACAAGCCGTCCGGCGCGGTGACGCCAGCCGGCAATTATCTGATTTCCGACAGCGATTTCGTCGAACTGTTGACCGAAATCGACATCCAGACGCCAATCCCCCCGGTGGTCAAGGACCGGCGCGCCGGGCGGCATTTCCTCTATCTCGGCTGCCGCTTCGACCATGAGATCCAGCGCACCTTCGGCCGCCAAATCTCCAAACGCTCGACCGATCAGCATTGGGCCGTGATCCAGGGCGAATTGTCGAAGAACGAGGAGCGCTTCCTGTCCCAAATGGGCATCCAGCGCCTGGACCTACCGCTCGACGTCGCGGTGGAGATGTTGCAGGGGGCGTTGGGGTGAGAGCGCCGCTTTCCCCCTCCCCGGCCCTCCCCCGCTCACGCGGGAGAGGGAGCATGCGCTTTGCCACGATACGCTTTGCCAAGATACGGCGGAGTTCCCTCTCCCGCGAAGCGGGGGAGGGTTAGGGAGGGGGCGACGGATCAAGCGCTTGGTCAAACCCCCGGCCCCGCGACGAGCGCAAGACCGGGGCGCGTCCGCTTTTTACGCGGCCACGAGCAGATCGGCGATGGCCTGATCGGCCTTGGCGAAAGCCGCCGCCTTGGCGTCCGGCCCCATGCCGACGCCTTCGACGCGGATGAAGGTCACGTCGGTGATGCCGAAGAAGCCGAACACGGTGCGCAGATAGGCTTCCTGGTGATCCAGACCGGCCAGCGCCGGGTTGGTCGAATAGACGCCGCCACGGCCCGAGGCGACGATGACGCGCTTGCCGCCCGCCAGACCTTCCGGCCCCTTTTCGGTGTAGCGGAAGGTGCGGCCCGCCTGGGCCAGACGGTCGATCCACGCCTTCAACTGGGTGGGAACCGAGAAATTGTACATCGGCGCGCCGATGACGACGGTGTCGGCGGCCAGGAACTCGTCCACCAGCTCGTCGGTCAGGGCCAGTTCGGAACGCTGACGCTCGTTCAGGCCGTCGAGGTTGCGGAACTTGACGACCTGGAGCAGTTCGCCCGACAGGTGATCCGGCGGGTTGGCGGCGACGTCGCGGTAGGCCAGGGTCGCGCCCGGCTCAGCCTTGCGCAGAGTCTCGACGATGGAGGCGGTCAACTGGCGCGTGACCGAGGCGGCGCCGAGCGGGCTGGAATCGATGTGCAGGATCGTCGTCATGACGTAAGGCCTTCTGTTCGGTGGCGACCGGCGGTCTCGCCGGTCCGTTTCTGGGGCCGAACATGAACGACGAACAATGATCTGAGAAGCCAGCGGCTTAGCGACAGATCGTTGTTGAAATCACAACAATGACGTCAACGCCCCACCCGCTCCCCGGCGCGGAACACCACCATTTCGCCGGGTTTCATCACCGTCCACGCCTCGTTCACCGTCAAGGGGCGGGTGGCGACGACGGTGACGACGTCGTTCGGCGTGGTTTCCTGGGCGAAATCGACGCTCATGTCGGCGTCGAGCAGGGTGGCGGCGCCGAAGGGGGCCTTGCGCGTCAGCCAAGCCAGATGGGTCGCGCAATGGCACCACAGGTTCCGCCCGTCGCTGAGCAGCATGTTGAAAACGCCCAGCGCGCCGAGATCGGCGGCCAGATGGCGGATCAACCGCATCAGCCCGGCGGTCTTCTTGGGCGGTTCCGGGTACTGCATGCGGATCTGGTCGAGCAGCCAGCAAAAGGCGTGCTCGCTGTCGGTGGTCCCCACCGGCTCGTAAAAGGTCAGGAGACGGTCCTTGATGCCTTTGAGCTGGCCGTTGTGGGCGAAGGTCCACACCCGCCCCCACAATTCGCGGGTGAAGGGGTGGGTGTTTTCCAGCCCCACGCGCCCCCGGTTGGCGCGGCGGATGTGGGAGATCACCGTGCGGGACTTGATCGAATAGCGGCTGACCAGTTCGGCGATTTCGGACTCGCAGCTTGGCGCCGGATCATGAAAGGTCCGGCAGCCCTTGCCCTCGTAAAAGGCGATGCCCCAGCCGTCGCGGTGCGGGCCGGTCTGGCCGCCGCGCCGCATCAGGCCGCGAAAGCTGAAACAAATGTCCGTGGGCACGTTGGCGCTCATGCCCAGGAGTTCGCACATGGTGTCCTCGTGACCGCTCGTCGTCGTGAATCGTGTCGGATTCCCAGCCTACGACAGACAACGCCGCCGCGTCACCCCTTTGCGGGCACAGGACAGGGCGGCATGTGCGGACGCACGCACCCCTCCGTCGCCCCATCCGCCCCGCCATCCGCCAAACCGATCCAATCGGCGATCAGCGCCGTGTCGAATCCGCATTCGCGCCGCTCCCCCACCTGCAACAGCGGGCGGCGGATCAACAACGGGTTGGCGATCATCGCCGCCAACGCCGCCGCCTCGTCCATCGCCTCCGGCGTCACCTCCCCCGCTTTCACGGCGGGGGCGGCGCGGTTGAACCAGTCGGCCACCGGGCGGGCGCCAAAAAAGGGGCGCAACTCCTCCGCCGTCCAGGGCGCGCTCAACAGGTCGCGGGCCTCCACGCGGTGGCCGGAGTCCTCCAACCGCTTTTTCTGGCGGGCGTTGCCCCCGCAGCCGGGCTTTTCATAGAACACGACGTCGGCCATCGGATCACTCCTGTCGGAAGAGCGGCGCGCGGGCGAGCAGCGCGTCGGTTTGCTGACAAATCTCGTCGTACACTGTGCTGTCCAGCTTGCGCAGCCAGCGGCTCGGGATGTCCTCCACCCCATAGGTCGCCCCGGCCAGCATCCCGGCGATGGCCCCGGTGGTGTCGGCGTCGCCGCCCTGGTTGACGGTCTCGACCACGCAGCTTTCCACCGAATCGGTCTGGAAATAATGGTGGAAGACCGTCTGCACCGTATCGACGACGTAGGCGGTGGCAAAACCCCGGTAGGGTTGGAATTTGAATTGGCGGTGCTGGGCGATCAGGGCGTTGGCCTCCGCCCGCGCGGCGACGACGCCGCCGCCCTGGATCAGCCGGTGGACCATGCGCCCCAACGCCAGAACGGCGGCGTCGGACATCAGGTTGCTGTGGGTGATGCGCGATTGCTCGCGCGACCACAGGGCCAGCGCCGAATCGTCGCCCAGCGTCGCCAGCGCGACTGGAAGATTGCGCATCGCCGCGCCGTTGCCCGCGTGATACTCGGACTCCGGCTCCTCCAGCGTGCCGTTCATGATGTAGCGGCGGATGCCGCGCCGCGTCGTGTCGCCGACATCGACCGGAACCGATTTCAGCCAGACGGCGAACTCGTCGGCCGCGCGGCGTACGTCCCACCCCGGCCCGGCCAGGATGGCCCGGCCCAGATGCAGCGACATTTCGGTGTCGTCGGTGACTTGGCCCGGTTGCAGCTTCAGCCAGCCCCCGCCCTTGATGTGCCGGTGCACGCCATACTGGTGGGCGATCTCGCCCTTGGTGAGAAACTCCACGGTCGCGCCCAGCGCGTCGCCGCAGGCCAAACCCAGATAGGCGCCAAGCGCGCGGGATCGGATCGTCGGATCGGTCATGCCATGAGCGGGAACCTCCCGCCCTTTCCTGCTGAGCTTGAACGGGCGCGCGCGCCGCCAAGCCGTGTGGTTGTCAAAGAAGCGACACGCCCACCCGATAATCCCCGCCGATGACCAGATACTCCCCTTCGCCCTGAAAGGGGTAGCGGGGCAAAATGTCGCGGAAGAAGACCACCTTGGGCAAGGGAACCCAGGCGTCGAGGATGTAGTCGCCGAATTGCCCGGCGATGTCGCGTTGGATGGAAAAGGAACAGAGGTTGTTCAGCCGCAGCACCGCCGTGCGTTTGTCGGGCCGCGCGACGATGTGGTGTTCCTCGAAATCATTGACGCCGCGATAGAGCCGGATGTGCGACGCCCAATTGGGCATCGGCGCGTCCGGCCAGCCCCGGCGGATCGTCCATTGGCAATACTCGTACAACAGGTCGAGTTGCAGATGGATGTTGTTGTTGTGGAACCGGGTTGACAGTTTTTCCTCGCCATAGGCCGCCCAGGCGTCGGAGGCGAAGCGGCGGATCGGTTCCTTGTGATAGGTCGGCAACAGGCCGAAACGGCTTTCCACCCAGCCCTTCAGCACCGCCCCTTCGGCCCGGTTGCTGTCGAACATCCAGCCCTTCAACAGGCGCAGATAGCTGGCGCGAAAGCGCCGCTTGCCGTCCGCCCCCTCCGCCCCGGAAAAATCCGGATTCACCCCGAAACGGTCGGCCATATGCCGTTGGAAGATGTCCGAGGCGGTCAGCGCGTCAGGGGATTCGTCCAGCGCCTCGAACAGGGCGGCGTGTTCGCTGCGGGTGGCGCCGATGCGCAGACGGCGCGGCTCGTCGTTGTAGGATTCCGAACACAGGGTCGAAGCCGCGACATTGACCAGATTGGTGCGAAGCGCGCGCAGGGCCAACGGCGATTCAGGATCGACCGTCCGCCCGTTCGCGTCCCGCAGCGCCGCGCCGTCCGCCATGCCCGCTTCCTTCGGCTGAAGACCATTATTTTTTTATGGATAAAGCGAATCCACGATTCCGCCAAGAGGCCATGCACGCCACGCGCCACTCCCGCCCGTTTTTCATCGACCGCTTGCCTTGCCGCGATTGCCAGCGGACAAAGGGGAGAACATCGCGGCGGCGAATCCCGTTTTGCGGGCTGTTTGACGCCCATGATCCAACAACGCCCTCTGGCAACGTCATCAGGAAGAGCGCCATGACCGACATCGCCGCCGTGCTCCTCAAAGTCGCGCCAAACATCAAGCCGAACTATCTGGAAGCCTTCCAGCAGAGCGGCGATTTGTTCGCCCAATTCGGCATCACCACGCCGCTGCGGATCACCCATTTCCTCGCCCAGATGATGCACGAGACCGGCGGCGGGCGGGTGCTGTACGAAAGCCTCTACTACACCACCAGCGACCGGCTGCTGGCGATCTTCGGCGTCGGCAACCATTCCGCCGCCATTCGGCCTGAGGAGGTCGATGGTCTGTTGAAAAACGAACAGGCGCTGGCCGAGCGCGTCTATGGCCTTGGCAACCCGCCCAAGGCCAAGGAGCTGGGCAACAGCCGCCCCGGCGACGGCTATCTGTTCCGGGGCAGCGGGCTGCTGCAAACCACCGGCGGGTCGAATTTCCAGCGGATGGGCGACAAGGCCGGGGTTGATTTTTACAACCATCCCGACCTGATCGTCGCCCCCGAACACGCCCTGAAACCGGCCCTGCATGAGTGGGACGAGGGCAACCTGAATGCCGCCGCCGACGCCAACGACATCCGCGCCATCACCCGCCGGATCAACGGCGGCTACAATGGCCTGGACGACCGGCAAGCCTGGTTCGACAAAATTTGGCCGGAAATCAACGGCGATGACGCCGCCCCCGCGACCGGCGGCTCCCCCGCGTTGGGGGAAGATGACGGCTCCACCAAATGGCTGCAAGCGGCGCTGAACGCCGCCGGAGCCAAGCCGCCCTTGACGGTCGACGGCGTGAGCGGCCCGGCCACCACCGCCGCCATCCGCGCCTTCCAGCAAAGCGCCGGTCTGAGCGTGGACGGCATCGCCGGCCCCAAAACCCGCGCCGCCCTGCAAAGCCATGTGACCGCCACGCCGTCGGCCTGACCGCGCGGCGGTTGTTGGTCGGTTGACGTCAAACCGTCACGGCGCCTTAGGCCCGTGACGGTTTGTTGACGGCGCTGACGTCATCATCCTGGATCTGGAGGATTATCACTGATGGCCGAGCTTCGTCGAAATCGCCGCCCCACCGCGCCCGGACTGATTCTCAAGGCCCATTATATGGAGCCGCGCGCCATCAGCGTGACCGACATGGCCGCCGCCCTGGGAATGAGCCGCAAGCATGTCAGCCAGATCGTCAATGGCCACAAGAGAGTCGAACCGACCACCGCCGCCCGCTTGGCCCTGGTGCTCGGCACAACGCCGCGTTTTTGGATGAATCTGCAAGCCGCCGTCGATGAGTGGGACGCTTCCATCGAAATCGCGGGCTGGACTCCCAGCGCCATCTTCGCGCCGCCCGCGCCAACAGGAAACGACACGGCGGTTCCCGGCGCATAAACAAAGCCACCGCATCCAGACCGCGCAAACCAAAACCCAGCGTCAGACTCCCAACAGGTCACAAAAATATCCGTTTGAACCGGAGAGACTCGCTGCCCATAGTTGATGGTGCGACTCTGTCTTTCCGGTGAAACGCACATGGCCTTTTGGCCCACCAAATACGATGAGTCCCAGAAACGGCGCGGGACGGCGCGGCCCGTCAACCCCGCCCTTGCGCCCGCCATCCTTGCGCCCGCAGCCCCCCCGCCCGCCCCATCCCAACCCGACCAGCCGCCGCGCGCCATCGTCGAGGCCCGCGTCATCCTGCGCCTGAACACGCTGTTGCGCGGCGTCATCACCCCGCTGCGCGCGGACGACGTGCTGGCGTTGCTGGAGCCGCACCGCCCCCGGCTGACGCCAAAGCCGTTGAATCCGCTGGCGGGCATGGTCGGCCAGCCGCAGGGGCGGATGCACGACGCGCTGTTGCGCTCCATCGGGCAAATCATCACCGACGTGTTGCTGCCCGGCGTGCGCGATCATCTGATCGACCGGCTGGTGAAAAACCACACCCTGCGCGAAGACAGCCTGCCCAGCGCCGTTGATCTGGCCGAGGCGATGCGGGCGCTGGTCGGGCGGATGCGCGGCGGCGGGCGTGGTCATCTGATGGCCGTCGTCGCGGCGGTGGAGGCCGACGCGCGGGCCACCGCCGACCGCGTGACGCGCGAAACCGCGCCGATCGACGTCGGCGGCATCGACCGGCTCGCCCGCGCGCTGTTGCGCTTTGAGGTGCGGCGCATGGTGCTGGAGGCGCTGGGGGCGACCAGCGCCTTGAACGAGTCCGTCTATCAGGCGCGCCGCCTCGCCCGTTTCGCCCTGCGCCGGGCGACGGAGGCCATCGACGGCTTTTCCGCCGACCGGGGTTTGCGGGCGCTGCACGCCAGCCTCGCCACGCTGGCCCAGGCCGACGGGCTGATCGTCATCGCTCTGCGCAACCTGGACGACCAGGGCGAGACCAAGGAGGAAAGCGGCCCCTTCGTGGAACCCGCCGACCGCAAGGCGATGAATGATTGGCTGACGGCGGCGTGGCGTCTTTCCGACACATTGTTCGATCTTGTCGAAAAGGCGGCGGCGGGCGGCGACCTCGACGATCTGCTGTTCGCCGCGATGCTGCGCCAATTGCGCAGCCTTCATCATTTCTGCGCCGATCTGACCCATGACGGACGCCCGGCCACGGTGGACACGCTGAAAGGCCGCCTGATCGCCCGCAGCGCCGACGCCGCCCAAAGCGTCGGCGATCATCTGATCGCCACCCTGCTGGCCCGCCCGCCCGACCGGGACAAGGCCCGCCGCCTGCTGACGCGCGGGCGCATGATCGCGCAACTGCTCTACGACATGGAACAGGATGACGTGGTCGAGGATTTGGCCCTGCGCCTGCTGCTCGCCGAACAGGCGTTGGCGCAGGACGGACAGGCTTCGGGTGAAAGACCGGACAAAATGTCGGGCTTTGTCGGGGCTGTGACATACCCGACAAAGGGGTCCGACACGGCTTACCCTTAATAAATTTAATTATATCAATAGTTTAAAATTTTTCTTCGCTCTGGCACGGCGCGTGCAGTCCTGGATATCCGAAGCGGTCACGAGACAGACCGCCCCGAAATCCCAGCACCCACGACCCCAGCACAGGAGCGACATTCCATGAGCAAAGCGCCTCTGCGTCAGATCGCCTTTTACGGCAAGGGCGGTATCGGCAAGTCCACCACCTCGCAGAACACCTTGGCCGCCCTGGTCGATCTCGGTCAGAAGATCCTGATCGTCGGCTGCGACCCGAAGGCGGACTCGACCCGCCTGATCCTGCACGCAAAGGCCCAGGACACCGTCCTGCATCTGGCCGCCGAAGCGGGTTCGGTCGAGGATCTGGAACTCGAAGACGTTCTGAAGATCGGCTACAAGAACATCAAGTGCGTCGAGTCGGGCGGCCCGGAGCCGGGGGTTGGCTGCGCCGGTCGCGGCGTCATCACCTCGATCAACTTCCTGGAAGAAAACGGCGCCTACGACGACGTGGATTATGTGTCCTACGACGTGCTGGGCGACGTGGTGTGCGGCGGTTTCGCCATGCCCATCCGTGAAAACAAGGCCCAGGAAATCTACATCGTCATGTCCGGCGAGATGATGGCGCTCTACGCCGCCAACAACATCGCCAAGGGCATTCTGAAGTACGCCCACAGCGGCGGCGTCCGCCTCGGCGGCCTGATCTGCAACGAGCGTCAGACGGACAAGGAATGGGATCTGGCCGACGCGTTGGCCAAGCGTCTCGGTTCCAAGCTGATCCACTTCGTGCCGCGCGACAACATCGTCCAGCACGCCGAGCTGCGCCGCATGACGGTCATCGAATACGCCCCGGACAGCAAGCAGGCCGAGGAATACCGGCAGCTCGCCAGCAAGATCCACAACAACTCGGGCCAGGGCACCATCCCGACCCCGATCACGATGGAAGAGCTGGAAGAGATGCTGATGGACTTCGGCATCATGAAGTCCGAAGAGCAGCAGTTGGCCGAACTGGCCGCCAAGGCCGCCGCCGCTGGCGCCAGCGCCTGATCTCAGGGCTGTTTCTTGAGTGCTTGAGTACCGGCAGCCCCGCCTTCGGGCGGGGCGCCGCCTGAACACTGACCCTGCTCCCCAGCCCCGCCACGACATCGCCCCTTTTCCCTAAAAGGGCGTCCGCGAGGGAGGGACAGGTCGGTCCCGCGCTGTAGGGCGCGCTGAATCAATGCAGGAGGCTGGGCGCTATGAGCCTGTCCGAGAACACCACTGTCGACGTCAAGGCGCTGGTCAACGACGTCCTCGAGGCCTATCCCGAAAAGACCCGCAAGCGTCGCGCCAAGCACATCAACGTGCTGGAAGCCGAAGCCAAGGATTGCGGCGTCAAGTCGAACGTCAAGTCGATCCCCGGCGTCATGACCATCCGTGGTTGCGCCTACGCCGGTTCCAAGGGCGTGGTGTGGGGTCCGATCAAGGACATGATCCACATCTCCCACGGCCCGGTCGGCTGCGGCTATTACTCGTGGTCGGGCCGCCGCAACTACTACATCGGCGACACCGGCATCGATAGCTGGGGCACCATGCACTTCACCTCGGATTTCCAGGAGAAGGACATTGTGTTCGGCGGCGACAAGAAGCTGCACAAGGTCATCGAGGAAATCAACGACCTGTTCCCGCTGGTCAACGGCATCTCGATCCAGTCGGAATGCCCGATCGGTCTGATCGGCGACGACATCGAGGCGGTCGCCCGCGTCAAGTCGGCGGAAATCGGCAAGCCGGTCATCCCGGTGCGTTGCGAAGGCTTCCGTGGCGTGTCCCAGTCGCTGGGCCACCACATCGCCAACGACACGATCCGCGACTGGGTGTTTGAAAAGACGACTCCGAAGGCCGATTTCGTCTCCACCCCGTATGACGTCACCATCATCGGCGACTACAACATCGGCGGCGACGCCTGGTCCTCGCGCATTCTGCTGGAAGAGATGGGCCTGCGGGTGATCTCGCAATGGTCGGGCGACGGCACGCTGGCCGAGTTGGAGAACACCCCCAAGGCCAAGGTCAACCTCATCCACTGCTACCGCTCGATGAACTACATCGCGCGTCACATGGAAGAGAAGTACAACATTCCTTGGATGGAATACAACTTCTTCGGGCCGAGCCAGATCGCCGAATCCCTGCGCAAGATCGCCGCGCTGTTCGACGACAGCATCAAGGAAAAGGCCGAGGCGGTCATCGCCCGTTACCAGCCGATGGTGGACGCGGTCATCGCCAAATACCGCACCCGCCTGGAAGGCAAGAAGGTGATGCTGTATGTCGGCGGTCTGCGTCCGCGCCACGTCGTTGACGCCTACCACGATCTCGGCATGGAGGTCGTCGGCACGGGCTACGAATTCGCCCACAACGACGATTACCAGCGCACCCAACATTACGTCAAAGAAGGCACACTGATTTACGACGACGTGACCGCGTTCGAGCTGGAGAAGTTCGTCGAGGCGCTGCGTCCCGATCTCGTCGCTTCGGGCATCAAGGAAAAATACGTTTTCCAGAAGATGGGCCTGCCGTTCCGCCAGATGCACTCCTGGGACTATTCGGGTCCGTATCACGGCTATGACGGCTTCGCGATTTTCGCGCGCGACATGGATCTGGCCATCAACAACCCCGTCTGGGGCGTGATGAAGGCCCCGTTCTGACCAACGGCCTCTGGAAAAGGAAACATTGACGATGACCGATAACGTTTCGCAGAGCGCCGACAAGGTTCTCGATCACTACACGCTCTTCCGTCAGCCTGAATACAAGGCGATGTTCGAGCGCAAGAAGGCCGAGTTTGAATACGGCCATTCCGACGCCGAGGTCGCCCGGGTGTCCGAATGGACCAAGACGGAAGAATACAAGGCGAAGAACTTCGCCCGCGAGGCCGTCGTCATCAACCCGACGAAGGCGTGCCAGCCGATCGGCGCGATGTTCGCCGCCCAGGGCTTTGAAGGCACCTTGCCGCTGGTCCATGGCTCGCAAGGTTGCGTCGCCTATTACCGCACCCATCTGACCCGCCATTTCAAGGAACCGAATTCGGCGGTCTCCTCGTCGATGACGGAAGACGCGGCGGTGTTCGGCGGCCTGAACAACATGATCGACGGCTTGGCCAACGCCTATTCGCTGTACAAGCCGAAGATGATCGCCGTGCTGACCACCTGCATGGCCGAAGTCATCGGCGACGATCTCCAGGGCTTCATCGCCAACGCGAAGAAAAAGGACAGCGTCCCGGAAGATTTTCCGGTGCCGTTCGCCCACACCCCGGCCTTCGTCGGCAGCCACATCGTCGGCTACGACAACATGATTAAGGGCGTTCTGACCTATTTCTGGGGCGCGTCGGAGCAGTACGACACGCCGAAGAACGAGACGATCAACCTGATCCCCGGCTTTGACGGTTTCGCCGTCGGCAACAACCGGGAACTGAAGAAGATCGCCGGTCAGTTCGGCATCAACCTGCAAATCCTGTCGGACGTGTCGGACAATTTCGACACCCCGATGGATGGCGAATACCGCATGTATGACGGCGGGACGAAGATCGAAGACGTGAAGGCGGCGGTTCATTCCAAGGCCACGATCTCGATGCAGGAATACAACACGCCCCAGACCTTGCAGTTCATCAAGGAAAAGGGCCAGGACGTCGCCAAGTTCAACTACCCGATGGGCGTCACCGCCACCGACGAGCTGCTGATGAAGCTCGCCGAACTGTCGGGCAAGCCGGTGCCGGACTCCCTGCGTCTGGAGCGCGGTCGTCTGGTCGACGCCATCGCCGACAGCCACACCCACATGCACGGCAAGCGCTTCGCGGTCTATGGCGACCCCGATTTCTGCCTGGGCATGACCCGCTTCCTGCTGGAACTGGGCGCGGAGCCGGTGCACATCCTGTCCACCTCCGGCTCGAAGAAGTGGGAAAAGCAGGTCCAGAAGGCTCTGGACGCCTCGCCCTTCGGCGCGTCGGGCGCCGCCCATGGCGGCAAGGATCTGTGGCACCTGCGGTCGCTGATCTTCACCGACAAGGTCGATTACATCATCGGCAACAGCTACGGCAAATATCTGGAGCGTGACACCAAGGTGCCGCTCATCCGCCTGACCTACCCGATCTTCGACCGTCACCACCACCACCGCTACCCGACCTGGGGCTATCAGGGCGCGCTGAACGTTCTGGTCCGCATCCTGGATCGGATCTTCGAGGACATCGACGCCAACACCAACATCGTGGGCGAGACCGATTACTCGTTCGACCTGATCCGCTGATCGCTTGTTGTCCTCCCGGCGGGACGGGGCGTCCATCCCCTTGATCCCGCCGGTTCCCTGCTGAAAACCGGGGGGCGCCCGTTGAACGGCGCTCTCCGGTCTTTTTGCGTGGCGGCGAGGCGCGCGCCTGTTCGGCCCAACCCTGACTGGTCAGATGAACCGGCATCGGCGGCAACTGGGTTGACACCACCCCACGCCCGCCCAGAACGGGCGCGACGCGCAGCAGCAGGCGCGGGTTTCGCCCCCCCGGATCCGCGCGCATCTCCATGCTGACCACCAGCACCGGGTAGGTTGGCGGCGCCATCGATTCATCGCGAAAATCAAGACGCGCCACGCTTCGCCCAACCCCAGCCCCAGCCCCAGCCCCAGCCCCAGCCCAACGCACGCCCTCTCGCTCTGATACGAAACAACCGCTTCCGTCCAGAGCGTCGCGTGTTTTGCAATGCGGGAACAATTTCCCCGAACATCCACAATGGGATTCCTCAATCACAACACTGTTGATGCAGAACAAACCCTAAAGACAACAACGCAAACATCATCAAACGATTCTTACTTTTCCTCTCATTTTGCAAATTGCCTCTCAAAATGAGAATATATCTATCAATTGATATTAGTGCTTAACCTGATTGCGCCAAGCCTCTTCATATGATTTTATGGACGGACATTAAGAACACAAGCGATGCTTTGGCGAAGAGGAGTGATAAGCGCCATGTTCGGATTCATCAAATCAGTGACGGGCGCCGCCTCCGACGCTCAATCCACCCTGTCCGCGTTGGATCGGTCCCAAGCGGTGATCGAATTCAAGCCGGACGGCACGGTCCTGACCGCCAACCAAAATTTCCTCAACGCCATGGGTTACGCGTTGACGGAGATTCAGGGCAAGCATCACAGCCTGTTCATGGAGCCAAGCGTCCGCGACAGCCAGGATTACCGCGATTTCTGGAACCGGCTGAAGCGTGGCGAGTTCCAGGCCGGGCTGTTCAAGCGCATCGACAAGAGCGGCAAAGAAATCTGGCTTGAAGCGTCCTACAACCCGATCCTCGACAAAGCGGGCCAGGTCATCAAGGTCGTCAAATTCGCCTCCGACGTGACCAAACGGCAAACCGAACACGCTGATCTGTTGGGTACGGTGAACGCCGTTCAAAAATCCCAGGCGGTCATCGAATTCAAACTGGACGGCACGGTCATCACAGCGAACGAAAATTTTCTGAGCGTGCTCGGCTACCGCCTCGACGAGATTCAGGGGCGCCATCACAGCATGTTCGTCGATCCGGCGGAGCGTGACGGCGCGGCCTACCGCCAGTTCTGGGCAACGCTCAATCGCGGCGAATTTCAGGCCGCCCAGTACAAGCGGATCGGCAAGAACGGCAAGATCGTCTGGATTCAGGCGTCCTACAACCCGATCCTTGACCTGAACGGCAGGCCTTGCAAAGTTGTCAAATTCGCCACCGACATCACCGCCCAGATCGCTCTGCTCGACCAGTTGAAGCGGATGATCGACACCAACTTCGCGGAAATCGAAGGGGCGCTGGACGCCGCCCGCCATCAGGCCAACGAGGCGTCCAACGCGTCGGGCCTCACCCAATCCACCGTGCAGACGGTGGCCGCCAGCGCCGAGGAATTGGCGGCGTCGGCCAAGGAAATCGCCGACAGCATGGCGCGTTCCCAACAGGCCGCCGACACCGCCTATCGCGAAACCGAAAACGCCGACCGGGCGGCCGGGCGGCTGACCGAAGTCGCCAAGGCGATGGGCGGCATCGTCGATCTGATCCGCTCCATCGCCGGGCAGATCAATTTGCTGGCGCTGAACGCCACCATCGAAGCCGCGCGCGCCGGTGAAGCGGGCCGGGGATTCGCCGTGGTCGCCACCGAGGTGAAAAACCTCGCCAACCAATCGGCCAACGCCACCGCCCAGATCTCCAAGGAAATCGACGGCATGCAAAACGTGTCAACCGACGTGGTGGCGTCGCTGGGCACGATCCGGCAGGCCATGACCAATCTGCGGGAGTTCGTCACCGTCACCGCCGGCGCGGTGGAGGAGCAGAGCGCCGTCACCGCCGACATGTCCCTCAACATGCAAAGCGCCTCGGCCTCCGTCGGCGCCGTCGATCAGAACATCGGCTCGATCAGTTCGGCGATCACCCAGGTCTCCAACGCGGTCGCCCAAACCAAAGAGGCCGCCCATGTTCTGGCGCGCTGAGCGATAATCCGGGACAGGCGCGCGCCGTTCAGAACATCGGCGCGCGCACCTCCCGACTGTACAGCCACACCCGCATGACAGGCACCCCGACCATCACCGCCGCCACGCCATAGCGAACCACCCAGCCCGGCGCGTGCAGCGCCAGCAACGACAGAGCCAAGCCCGCGATCACGGCGATTTCGGCGTAGAGGCTGCCTTTCAGGATCGGGTTGTGGGCGTCCGCCCGCACCACGTCGCGCAGAATAGCTCCCAAGCTGGCGTTCATCATCGCGAAGGTCGGCCCCCACAATTCCAGCGGATGGCAGTTGAACTGAATGGCGGTGAACACGCCGGTCACGGTGAAGCCCGCCAACCCCACGGCGTCGAACACCACCAGCAAAGTCGTCGGTTTCAAACGCCGCGCCACATGCAGATACCAGCGCACAATGTCGAAAAAGAACAGCCAGCGCCCGCGCGCCAAATCAATCAGCCACAACCCGGCGCGGACCGCCAGCACCGTCGTGATGATCGCATACATGTAAGCCGGTTGCGCCAAGATGCCCGGCGGATTGCGCCCCGCGATCACATCCATCACCAGACTGCCGCCCAGCGCGGGCAGCCACGCCAGCACCAAGGCGCCGAAGATCGAATAGCGCTCCGCCCGCGCGATGGTGATCCCCGACAGGGCGAAGGCCACGGTTCCTATCAGGTCAAGGAACAGAAACCATGGCGCGTTGACCACCTCGCCAAACGACGCTGACGCCCCCATCGCGGCACGCTCTCCCTCAAGACGGAATGTCCATGGGACTTGCCGGGTTTTTCGGCGGCGCGTCAAGCGCTTGCGATGATTGACCTCCTCGGCGCTCCTATCCAGCGACGCCGCTGGGGGCCGTCACCGCGTGTTCCTTCAAGATGGCTTCGGACACCGACGACACCTCGACCAACTGCACCTCGTAACCCCAGAGGTTGGCGATGTGGCGCAGCACCGCCTTGGCGTCGCTTTCGTCCAGCAAGACGCCGTTGGTGACGCGGTGGTGCAGGATCAGCTTGCGGTCGCCCGCCAGATCGACGTCGACGATCTGGATGTCCGGTTCCAGGAAGCCCAAATCATACTGCCGCGCCAGCATCTTGCGGATGGAGCGGTAGCCGCGTTCGTTGTGGATGTGATCGACCAGCAGATAGGGGTCTTCGGCGTCGTCGTGCACGCTGAACAGCTTCAGCTTCCGCATCAGATGCGGGCTGAGATATTGCAGGATGAAGCTCTCGTCGCGGAAATTGGCCCAGGCCTCGCGCACCGCCGCCATGCCGTCGCCCCGCCCGGCCAGATCGGGGAACCATTGCCGGTCCTCATCGGTCGGTTTTTCAGCGATGCGAACGATGTCCTGCATCATGGCGAAGCCCAGCGCGTAGGGGTTCAGACCGGAGAACCGCTTGTCGTCAAACTCCGGCTGGAACACCACCGAGGTGTGGGAGTGCAGGAACTCCAGAAACGCCCCTTCGCTGATCTGCCCGGTTTCGTGCAGGCGGGTCATGATCTGGTAATGGGTGAAGCTTGCGCAGCCCTCGTTCATCACCTTGGTCTGTTTCTGCGGGTAGAAATATTGCGCGATGTGACGGACGATGCGCAGCAGCTCGCGCTGCCAATGCTCCAGACGCGGCGCCTTCTTTTCCAGGAAATAGAGGATGTTCTCCTCCGGCAGCCCCAGCATTTTCTTGCGCTCCGACACCGATTTGGGCGCGCGCTGACCGGCGACGGGTTTGGGGACCGTGCGCCAGAGGTCGTTGAAGGTTTGCTCCTGATACTCCTGCCGCTCGCGCTCCCGCTTCTGCTCCAGCCGCAGATCGAGCGTGCGCTTTTTCGGGTATTTGTGGACGCCCTGGCTCATCAGCGCGTGGGCGGCGTCGAGCACCCGCTCCACCGCCGCGTAGCCGTAACGCTCCTCGCACTGGCTGATGTAAGCCTTGGCGAATTCCAGATAGTCGAGGATGCCTTCCGCGTCCGTCCATTGCTGGAACAGTTGGTTGTTCTTGAAAAAATGATTGTGGCCGAAGGCGGCGTGGGCGATCACCAGCGTCTGCATCGTCATGGTGTTTTCTTCCATGATGTAGCTGATGCAGGGGCTGGAGTTGATGACGATCTCATAGGCCAGACCGCGATAGCCCTTGCGGTACAGCATCTCGTCGCGGGCGAAATGCTTGCCGAACGACCAATGCTTGTACATCAGCGGCATGCCGATGGACGAATAGGCGTCCAGCATCTGTTCGGCGGTGATGACCTCGATCTGGTTGGGGTAGACGTCGAGGCCCATCTCCTTCAAGGCGATGTGTTCGATGGCGTCGTAGACGCGCTTGACCTTGTCGTAATCCCAATCGACGCCGTCATAGAGCAGCGCGTCCGGTTTGGTGATGACAGCCGTCATTCTCGACCCTCCTCCGTGTTCAGCACGGATGACGTTCAGGCGATGATGCTCCAGGCGGATGGCGCCGCGCGTCAGGCTCCGACCTTGTCGCGGGCGAAGAGGTCGCGGAAGACCGGGAAGATCTCGCGGCGCGAGCGCACCCGCCGCATGGCCAACGGACGATCCGGCCCCTGAACCTGCTTGTAGGTCCGCCACAGCTCCGTCTCGCGGCCCAGCGCCGACAACCCCATATTGTGCTCCGCCGCCACCTCGATGTAGGCGAAATACTGGCAGAGCGGCAGGATGGCGTCACGCAGCAGCCCTGCCGATTTGGCGTTGTCCGACGACATGTTGTCGCCGTCCGACGCCTGCGCGGCGTAGATGTTCCAATCCTGCGCCGGATAGCGGTCCGCGATCACCTTGCGCATTTCCTCCAGCGCGGTGGACACCACGGTGCCGCCGGTTTCCGCCGAATAGAAGAAGGTTTCCTCGTCCACTTCTTTGGCCTCGTGGGTGTGGCGGATGAACACGATGTCCACCGCCCCATAACGGCGTTTCAGGAACAGGAACAGCAGCATGAAGAAGCGCTTGGCCAGATCCTTCATATGCTCGGTCATCGACCCGGACACGTCCATCAGGCAGAACATCACCGCCTGGGCGATCGGCTTCGGCACCGAATCAAAGCGGTTGTAACGGACGTCGATGGGGTCGATGAAGGGAATGCGTTTGGAGCGCAGGATCTGCCGCTCCAACTGCTCGCGCAGCGCCTGGATCTGCTCCAGATCCTCGCCCGCCTCCTCGGCCTCCTTCAGCAGAGCCTGAAGCTCCTGGATTTCGGCGGGTTTGGGGCGGCGCAGGGCGATGCGGCGGGACAGGCTGTTCCGCATGGTCCGCACCAGGCTGAGATTGGCAGGCGATCCCGACACCGAATAACCGGCCCGCGTCAGCGTGTGCGATTCCGTCTGCTTGACCTTTTGCTTCACCAGATCGGGAAGCTCCAAATCCTCCAGGAAGATGTCGAGAAACTCGTCGCGCGACAGGACGAAACGGAAATCATCCTCGCCCTCGCCGTCGGCGCTGCCCTCGTTGCCGCGCCCACCGCCGCCGCCGTCCGGGCGCTGGATGGTGTCGCCCTCGACATACTCCTTGTTGCCGGGAACGACGTAATCGCGCACGCCGCCGGAGCCGGAGCGGTGGAAGGAGGGTTCGCGCACGCCGCCGGCGGCGATCGTCACCTTCTCGCCATTTTCGATGTCCGTGATGCCGCGCTTGCCCGAAGCGTCGCGCACCGCCTTGACCACTTGCTCCTTCGCACGCCGCAAGAAACGCTGGCGGTTGGCCAGACTCTTGCCCTGCGGGTTCAGGCGACGGTCGATGATGTTCATCAAGGGACTGGCCCTCCCACCCGTTGCTTCACGCACCCTTGTTCCTATGTGGGGGGCGGCGGGGCGGCGCACAGCCCCACCCCGCCGCGATCCCGCAAACGCTCACCCCGCCTGCTTGACCCGCATGTACCATTCGACCAGACGGCGCACCTGCCGTTCGGTGTAACCGCGCGAGGTCATGCGGGACACGAACTCGGTGTGCTTCTTCTCCGTCTCGCCGTCTTTCTTCGAGCCGAAGCTGATGACCGGCAGCAGATCCTCGACCTGGCTGAACATCCGCTTTTCGATCACCTCGCGGATCTTCTCATAGGACGTCCAGGACGGGTTGCGCCCGGAATTGGCCGCCCGCGCCCGCAGGGCGAATTTGACCACCTCGTTGCGGAAGTCCTTGGGATTGGCGATTCCGGCGGGCTTCTCGATCTTGGTCAGCTCCTGATTCAACAGCTCGCGGTTCATCAACTGGCCGGTGTCGGGATCCTTGAAATCCTGATCCTCGATCCAGGCGTCGGCGTAATCGACATAGCGGTCGAACAGATTCTGGCCGTAGTCCGAATAGCTTTCCAGATAGGCTTTCTGGATTTCGTTGCCGATGAATTCGGCGTAGCGCGGCGCCAAATCCGCCTTGATGAACTCGATGTATTTCTTCTCCATCTCCTCCGGAAACTGCTCACGCTTGATCGACTGCTCCAGCACATACATCAGATGCACAGGATCGGCGGAAATCTCGGTGGAATCATAGTTGAAGGTGGAGGCGAGAACCTTGAAGGCGAAGCGGGTGGAGATCCCGCCCATGCCTTCGTCCACCCCGGCCTGATCCTTGTACTCCTGCATGGATTTGGCTTTGGGGTCGGTTTCCTTCACGCTTTCGCCGTCATAAACCCGCATTTTGGAATAATAGCTGGAATTCGGATGCTCGCGCAGCCGCGACAGCACCGAGAAGCGGGCCAGCATTTCCAACGTCGAGGGCGCGCAGGGCGCGGTGGCCAGATCGGAGCTTTGCACCAGCTTGTCGTAGATCTTCTGCTCTTCCTGCACGCGCAGGCAGTAAGGCACCTTGATGACGCAAATCCGGTCGATGAAGGCTTCGTTGTTCTTGTTGTTCTTGAAGGTCTGCCACTCCGCCTCGTTGGAGTGGGCGAGGATGACGCCCTGAAAGGGGATGGCGCCGATGTTTTCCGACCCGACATAGTTGCTTTCCTGCGTCGCCGTCAGCAACGGGTGCAGCATCTTGATCGGCGCCTTGAACATCTCGACGAACTCCAGCAACCCCTGGGTCGCCCGGTTCAGGCCGCCGGAAAAGCTGTAGGCGTCGGGGTCGTTCTGGCTGAAAATCTCCAGCTTGCGGATGTCCACCTTGCCGACCAGCGAGGAGATGTCCTGGTTGTTCTCGTCGCCCGGTTCGGTCTTGGTCACGCCGATCTGGCGCAGCTTGCTGGGGTGCAGCTTGACCACCTTGAAGCGCGAGATGTCGCCGCCGAACTCGTCCAGCCGCTTGACCGCCCACGGACTCATCAGCCCGGTCAGGCGGCGGCGCGGGATGTTGAAGCGGTCTTCCAGCGCCTCGCCCATGTCCTCGGGGCTGAACAGGCCAAGCGGGCTTTCAAAGATCGGGCTGATCTCCTTCCCCGCCTTCAGGACATAGATCGGGCATTTCTCCATCAGCGTCTTCAAACGCTCGGCCAGAGAGGATTTGCCGCCGCCGACCGGACCCAGCAGATACAGAATCTGCTTGCGCTCCTCCAAACCCTGGGCGGCGTGGCGGAAGAAACCGACGATGCGTTCGATCGTCTCCTCCATGCCGTAGAATTCGGAGAAGGCCGGGTAGATCTTGATGGTTCGGTTCATGAAGATCTTGCCCAACCGGGGGTCGCGGGCGGTGTCGACCACCTCCGGTTCGCCAATCGCCGACAGCAGCCGCTCGGCCGCCGTCGCGTAGGCCATGGGATCGTCGCGGCAGATCTGGAGATAGTCCGTCAGGGACATCTCGGTCTCGCGGCGACCTTCATAGGATTGCGCGTAGCGCGTGAACAGTTCGTCAGCCGGGAACATTGGTCGCTCCGTCTTATCTGATCCGATGCGTCAAGCCGTCGGTGAACCCGAACGGCCCTGGCGGCTTTCGCCGCAGTCCATGGAACAAGCCAAGAGGCAACACGGGGCGCTGTGGGCCGCGCCCCGCTCACCGGAAGAAGTCGGCGCCGTGATCCGATGGAGAACCATCCCGGCCCGGCGATGACCCAAGCCTGCGGGGTTCCCCCAAAATCTTAATCTATGGCGAAGCCCGCCCGATTCCAGGAGACGGGCCGCAATACGGCAAGAGATCCTGCGCGCCACGGCCTGTGGTTGCGGAAAACCCGAATTGGCGAGGTTTTGGTGTGTGTCACGGAATTGACCGGCGGCGTCGTCAAACGCCCATCCAGTCAGAACATGTTGCCCGGCGCGGATCGACTGGGCGCCCGTGTTCACGCCATAGCCCCCCTCAAGGTTGTTGTCCCGCAAAACCGACTGTGTCGCTGTGGTTACACCTGACTCTGCGCTGCAATGATTAACAAAAACTCGCTTTCCCGCTGCGGCTTATCCCGATCACCACGTCATTACCATGACGATGCAAGAGTTTGCCCAAAACGAGTGGGCCTGCGCGAGGCCTGCCCTTGAATGAATGGTGCGGCTCAATTCCCAACCCGCCAAGCTGGAAATTGCGGGACGGTGGGGCGCAGGCTCCGCAAACCCCTCGTCAACAGCCGTTAAAAATATTGAAAATCAATGGATTGGCCGTCTTGCCACAGGGTGGCAAAAAAAATGCTGCACCCCCGCCCCGAAACGCTTCAGCGCTCAGTTGCTGACAGACAGGCGCTCGCTCAACACGCGGCGCAGGGTGTCCGGCGTGGCGGGCTTCGCCAGAATCGCGTCGGCGCCGCTGGCCTCCGCCTCGGCCAAACGATCCTGATCGGCCCTGTTGGTCATGAACACGACGGGAAGCGCGCGGCGGCGCGGATCCGAACTGCCGCGCAGACTGCGGACGAAACCAAAACCGTCCATCGGCTGCATTTCAACGTCGCACAGGATCAAATCCGGCGCGTGAGCCTCCACGGCGGCCAGACCGCTTTCACCATCGGCCGCCTGATGAACCACCGCCACGCCCAAGCCGGTCAACATGCGGACCAGAACCATGCGCGTGAAGGATTCGTCTTCAATCACCAGCACCGACACACCGTTCAACGCATCACCCGCCGCCATGCCGTCGCCCTTTCCACAGCGGATCGTTTGCGCGCCGCCTGCGAATTTGTGTGTACGATGGCACTTTTATTCATGCAAGCGATTCGCAAGGAAAGATCGCATCATCGCCAAACCGTTGCGCGACCGGGTCCCCTGCGGTTAGATCAGGCATGAGCTTCCTTGACCACATCCGCGCCTGCAACGCGCATGACCTGTCCGGATTCCGCCGCTTTGAGCTGGATGGGCAGTCGTTGGGTTGGATTCGCCACGCGTTGGCCGAGGATCTGGCCGCCGCCCTGCCCGGCTTCGTCACCACGCCACGCCGATTGACCATGGCCCCGGAGGTCGTCGGTTTCGCCGCGCGCTCCGCCCTGCTCGACCGCGCCGCCCGGCGATTGGCGGGGCAAGGCGTCATTGCTCCGCTGCGCGGCGAGCATTATCCGGTGGGAACGGGTTGGGGCGTTCCGCCGCTGGCCCAATTGGACCGCGCGGCGGCGGCGGTCTTCGGCACGGAATCCTATGGACTGCACGTCAACGGTTTTGTGCGCGGCGAGGACGGCGGCCTGTCGCTGTGGATCGCCACCCGCGCCCGCGACCGCGCCATCGCGCCCGGCCAATACGACAACATGGTGGCGGGCGGCCAGCCCATCGGCCTGTCGCTGGCCGACAATCTGCTGAAAGAGGCGCAGGAGGAGGCGGGCCTGGACGCCGCGCTGGTTCGTCGCGCCACGCCGGTCGGCGCCCTGCGCTATTGCCTGGAAACCCCCGAAGGACTGAAGCGCGACCGCCTGTTCCTGTATGATCTGGAGCTTCCCAACGGCGTCACGCCGGTCAACACCGATGGCGAGGTTGAATCCTTTGCGCTGCGGTCGCTTGATTGGGTTGCGGAGTCCGTGCGAGAAACATTAAATTGGAAATTCAACGTAACCCTTGTAATCGTTGATTTCCTGATCCGTCATGGCTATTTGACCTCCGAGAATGAACCAGACTACTTGGAGATTATTGATAGCCTTTAGAGGAATAAGTCTATGAAAGTGGGTTACACGACGATCCTCATGATTCGGAGCCCCCTATGAACACTGAGGAAATTTTATCAAACTGGTATAATGGATGGCTTTTTTGGTCGTCTTTTTATTATATTACAGGATTTTTATCAATATTGCTTCCAGCAGTGCTGGCCGCTGGATTTCCTGAAAAAGACAAACCGAAAAGACTGGTTTCCGCCTTAATCGCCGTATTGCTTTCAACAATCGCTTGGCTTCAACCCGGCTATCGCGCCACAAAAAAAGCTGATGGACTCGCCTGCCTACGGAATTTAATTGCCACAAGCAATCTTTCCGCCCCTGAGAAATTCAAAGAATGCCTTGACGCATACAATTACAAATATGTTGAGGTCGATGTCGGCACGATTAAAGGACTGACTGAAAAATCCAGCCCGTGATTTACATGGAAAATCCGGCCATCGCCCGCACCGCCGCCGGGCTGTGGCCCTCCTCGCGCAGGGAGCGCAGGGATTGCGCCCGGTCACGCTTGGCCAACCGCTCGCCCGCCGCGTTGCGCAGCAGCGGATGATGGTGGTGGTCGGGCGGATCGAAACCAAACAGCGCCTGCAACAGCCGGTGCAGATGGGTGGCGAAAAACAGATCGACGCCCCGCGTCACCAGCGTCACCCCCTGCCGATGGTCGTCCAGCGTGACGCTGAGATGATAGCTGGTCGGCGTGTCCTTGCGCGCCAGCACCACGTCGCCCAGCAGCGCCGGGGTCGCCTCCTGCCAGCCTTCGGCGCGGTCGTGCCAGCGCAGCGGCCCGGCAAGCTTTTGCGCCTGCGCCACGTCGAGCCGCCACGCCCAGCTTTCCCCCGCCGCCATCCGCGCCGCCCGTTGGTCGTCGGACAGCGCCCGGCAGGTTCCGGGATAGAGCGGCCCGTCGGGGCCGTGCGGGGCCGCGCCAGCGCGCGCGATCTCGGCGGCGATGTCTTTCCGGGTGCAGAAACAGGGGTAAACCACGCCCATCGCCTGCAACCGCGCCAGCCCGGCGCGGTATTCCTCCAGATGCTCGGACTGGCGGCGCGGCGGCCCATCCCAATCCAGGCCAAGCCACGCCAGATCCTCGATCAGGTCGCGCTCGAAGGCCGGGCGGCAGCGGTTGGGGTCGATGTCCTCAATGCGCAGCAGAAACCGCCCGCCCGCTGACCGCGCCGCCGTCCAACCGAACAGGGCGGAATGGGCGTGGCCCAGATGCAGATGCCCGGTGGGGCTGGGGGCGAAGCGGGTGACGGGAGCGCTCATGCCCGGTTTATACCCAGCCGTCGCCGCGATGCCCATAGGGACAAAAAGGTTACACGCCCGTGAAGTTTGTCGCCGACAACACCCCAGCGTGTTGTGCCACCCTGCTCAATCCACTATATCTGTGATGGTCCTGGCGCAGCGATTCGGCGACGGCGGGGCAGAGCAGACCTTAAGATCCCGCAAGGCTGGGATCCTGTGAGGAGGGAGTGGCCGTTGGTTCCACCACCCAATCATTGTCCGGCTCTGGTGCTGAACGCGGATTTCCGTCCGCTCAGCTACTTCCCCTTGTCGCTGTGGTCCTGGCAGGAAACGGTCAAGGCGGTGTTTCTGGAGCGGGTGAACATCGTCTCGCACTATGACCGCGTGGTGCGCTCCCCCAACTCCGAATTCCGCCTGCCCAGTGTCATTTCCTTAAAAGAATTTGTTCCGGCAAGCCGCCGCCCCGCCTTCACCCGCTTCAACGTGTTCCTGCGCGACCGATTCACCTGCCAATATTGCGGGCGTCCCTTCCCGACCCACGAATTGACCTTCGACCATGTGATCCCGCGTTCGCGCGGCGGGCGGACGACCTGGCAGAACGTCATCACCTCCTGTTCCGCCTGCAATCTGGCCAAGGGAAACCAGATGCCGCAGGTTTGCGGCATGGTTCCGCTCAGTCCGCCCTTCCAGCCCAGCGCGCACGAACTGCAAGAAAACGGACGAGCCTTCCCGCCAAACTTCCTTCACGAAAGTTGGCGGGATTTTCTTTATTGGGACACCGAACTCGATCCGTTGTGAGTGGTCGGGCTGGGCGCGCGCTCCGCGTCACACCCGCTCGGCCACCCAGATGACGGCCTTGGTTCCGGCCTTGATCGCGGCGGACAGGACGGGATAGGCCGGGGCCTGTTCGGCCTCGTTGGCGAGACCGATGTCGCGGTGCTCGACCTCTTCGGCCTGGAACACGCGGATGCTGTCGGCCAGTTCCGCTTCGTCGGGGCCGAGATGCTTCAATTGCTCCTCGTAATGGCCCTCGATCACCTCTTCGACGGCGACGGTGCAGGCCATCGCCGCGCGCTCGCCCAACAGCGCCGTGCCCGCGCCCAGCAGAAAGCCGGTGAGATGCCACAGCGGTTGCAGCAACGTCGGGCGCACCTTGCGGGCGTTGAGCTGCTTTTCAAAATAGTGCAGATGCACCAGCTCCTGGTCGGCCATGTGGCGCAGCGTCTTGCCGTGCCGCCCCTTGCCCAGAACGGAAATCTGCCCTTCGTAAATGCGCTTGGCCCCATATTCCCCGGCGTGATCGACGCGGACCATGCGGGCCAGCCGCTGGCGCGGCGTCGGATCGCCGGGCAGCGACCCAACCATACGGGAAGCGGGGGAGTTCAGCGTGGTGGATTCGGTCACAATGCGGTCCTCGACACCGGGGTGCGGGTGTAGGCGACGCGGGCCGCGACGAAGGCGAACACGGCCAGCCCCAGCGAGATGACCACGTTGTAGCCCGCCATGGAAACCCCGAACAGCGACCACGCCACTTCGTCGCAGCGGGTGACGGGGGCGGCCATCACCTGGGCGCGCAACGCCTCCAGCGAATTCGCCATCGCCGCGCCGCCGCAGGACGAGGTTCCGGCCCACCAATGCTGCTCCACCCCGACGTGATAGGCGGCGATGCCCGATCCGGCCAGCAGGGCCAGCCCGCTCGCCACCAGCAGAGCGTCGCCCAGCCCCTTCCATTGGCGGAAGACCAGCGCGGCGATGGAAAACACCACCACCGCCACATAGGGCCAGCGCTGCATGACGCACAGCACGCAAGGCTGGTAATCCAGCACGAACTGAAAGAACAACGCCGAGGCCAACACGCCGACGCTGGCCAGCGCCAGCAAGATCGTCGGAAGGCGCGGATCGTCAAGGGAGTGAGGGATCGTCTTCATGCCCGACAGAGTAGCGCGCGGCGGCCCGTTCGGCCAGCGATCCGCGACGCGCGCGCCCCGCTCACCGGCATGGCTGGGTCGCCGCCGACGTCAGGGAATAGATCGGCGCGCGCCATCGTCGCCTCACTCAAAAATCGCGCATGCGCTGTTTTCCGCGCAAATTTACCCTTTGCGTTTTCCCGCGAGTGCGCTAGAAGGAGCGCCGTTGCGGGCGTGGTGGAACTGGTAGACGCGCCGGACTCAAAATCCGGTTCCGAAAGGAGTGTCGGTTCGATTCCGACCGCCCGCACCACCTTCTTCTGAATGATCGTTTGGTCGAAACGGCTTCGCCGACTGGCCCCATGGGGTTGGTCGATGGCGGGCCGTTTGGCGTTTTGGGCCTCTTTCAATCATCCCTCATCGCATCACCGCGCAAAACGGCCAGACTCGTGGCGAGGCAAGGCGCGCTCCGCCCTTGACCAATTAATTAGAAATCACTAATTTATAACCCAGCAAGACCGCAAGGCGGCCTCTCCGCCGATCACAGAAGGATGATGGTTCATGCACAAGAATTGGCCGCAAATGGCGGGTGAGTTGTCCGGCGCCATCCGCGATCTGCGCGGCGGCGCGCCCGAGGTGATGAAGGCCTTTTCCGGCATGGCGCAAGCCGCGCTGAAAGCCAACGCGCTCGACACCAAAACCAAGGAGTTGATCGCGCTGGGCATCGCCGTCGCCATCCGCTGCGACGGCTGCGTCGCCTTCCACGCCGAAGCCGCCCTGAAGCAAGGGGCCAGCCGCGACGAGGTGATGGAAACGATGGGCATGGCCATCTATATGGGCGCCGGCCCGTCGGTGATGTACGCCGCCCAAGCGGTCGAAGCCTTCGACCAGTTCGCGGCCAAAACCAAGGATGCGCCCTGACGCCAAAGCCTGAAGATGGTGCGGGCGGCGGGACTCGAACCCGCATGCCTAACGGCGAGGGATTTTAAGTCCCTAGCGTCTACCAGTTTCGCCACGCCCGCGCCTATCCACGGATCACCGGGCCGCTGCCCGCCGGGGTTGAATACAGATGCATGCAACGCGCCGTCCCGTCGTCATGACTTAGACAATTGCCGGGGGTTGGGTCAAGCCCCCCTGCGCATCCCGACGATCATTCCCATATGAGTGGGGTTGCAACCCTGGGCATGGGCATTTCGTATGGAAACGGTCGATTGGCTGTCGCTGACCGCGTTGGCGATGGTCGCCATCCTGGTCGTCCCCGGCGCGCTGCGCCACAACCGGGGCGTGGTTCTTCGCAACGCCGCGCTGTGGTTGGCGGTGATCGTCGCCCTGGTCTGGGGGTATGAACGCTTCGGGCCGTTCGGCTTCTAAAGGACGCGCGCGCCGTTCAGAGTCGCGTGTCTTCGTTCAGCGCCATGATGCCGATTCCCATGGAAACGCTGCCAAAGGTCAACATCAGGCTGGCGTACAGCATGACGACCGCCTCCACCGCGTAATCGCTGTTGCCGATCAGCGTCGCCAAATGGGCGACGTCGAACCACAGCAACCCGCTGGCCAGAACCACGGCCCCGGCGAGGCCCGCGACCAGATGGCGCAGCAGGAAAAGGATGGCGGTTTTTTCAAATGGTTTCATGGCGCGATGCGTCACAGCGGCGGCCCTTGCGTCAACAACAAGATAGGTTGGATGTCGGGGCGGACAACCCGCCCCGCGCGAATCATCCCTTGGTTCCAACGGTCACGTTCGGGGTTCCGCCCAGGCGGCGGACGATCTCGGCCAACGCGTCGGCGGCGGCGATCACCTCCGCCTCGTCGGTTCCGCGCAGCACCAGGCTGACGCCGAAATAGCCGGAGCGGAAATAGGGATAGCTCCCGATCTCCAGATTCGGATGACGGTCTTGCAGGGCGCTGAGGTCGGCGGCGATGACGCCCTCCCCCAACTCGCAAGCCACGGTGCGGGCGTGCAGCTCCGGCCCGCCGACCAGACGCGGCAGCACCCCGTCCAGCATGGCCCGCATGATGTTCGGCACCCCGGCCATGACGAAGACGTTGCCGATTTGGAAGCCCGGCGCCTGGCTGATCGGGTTGTCGATCAGGATTCCGCCCGCCGGGATGTTGGCCATGCGCAGCCGCGCCTCGTTCAACTGACCGGCGGCGTAATGGCGCTCCAGCCGGGCCACGGCCTCCGGGTTGCGTTCCAACGCGACGCCGAACGCCTTGGCGACACAGGCGGACGTGATGTCGTCGTGGGTCGGCCCGATGCCGCCGGTAGTGAAAACGTAATCATACCGGGCGCGCAGCGCGTTCACCGCCGCGACGACCTCCTCCTCGACGTCCGGCACGACGCGGGCCTCGCGCAGGCGGACACCGATTCCCGACAGGGTTTCGGCGATGTGGCCAAGGTTGGCGTCCTTGGTCCGACCCGACAGGATTTCATTGCCGATGACGAGGACGGCGGCGGTGGGGTTCATCGAAACTCTCTCCGGTGTGACATGAGGCCGGGCGGTGTGGCGCGGGGATGGGGCTTGCGCAAAGCCGGGGGCAACGGTTAGCGTCGCGCGACACGATGCGCTTTCCGACCCCTCTTCTTCAAGGCCGACTGATCCGGCGTTACAAGCGTTTCCTCGCCGACGTCGATGTCGGCGGCGAGACGATGACGGTTCACGTCCCCAACTCCGGCAGCATGATCGGGTTGGACGAGCCGGGATCGCGGGTCTGGCTGTCGCGCTCCGACAATCCCAAACGCAAGCTGGCCTGCACGCTGGAGCTGATCGAACCCAGCCCGGCCTGGGGCGCCGGGCTGGTCGGCGTCAACACCGGGCATCCCAACGCGCTGGCCGCCGCCGCCATCGCCGCCGGGACCATCCCGGAATTGGCGGGTTACGCCCGGCTGCGGCGCGAGGTGAAATACGGCGTCAATTCCCGCATCGACCTGCTGCTGGAGGACGAATCCCGCCCGCCCTGCTACGTCGAGATCAAGAACGTCCATCTGCGCCGCCCGGATCGCGGCGACGGGCTGGCCGCCGAATTTCCCGATTGCGTCACCACGCGCGGGGCCAAGCATCTGGCCGAACTGTCGGCGATGGTGGCGCAGGGCTGCCGCGCCGTGATGCTCTATCTGGTCCAGCGCACGGATTGCGCCCATTTCAGCACGGCGCGGGATCTGGACCCCGCCTATGATTCGGGCCTGCGCCGGGCGTTGGATTCCGGGGTCGAGGCGCTGTGTTGGTCTTGCGCAATCACGCCGGACGCGATTGAATTGGATCGCCCGTTGCCGTTGCGGCTATAGGCCGCATATTTGTTCATCACCTGTGATCGCTTGGTCTTGCTTGGGGGCTTACCGTCTTGGAACACAACAACGTCGAACCCAACCGCGTGCGGCTGCATGGCCCAGAAGGCTTCGAGGGCATGCGCAAGGCCGGTCGTTTGGCCGCTTTGACGCTGGATTTCATCGGCCCCTACGTCCAACCGGGCGTCACCACCGGCGAGCTTGACCGGATCCTGGAACAGTTCATCCGCGACCATGGCGCCATCCCGGCCCCGCTGGGCTATCGCGGCTTCCCGCGCGCCAACTGCATTTCGGTCAACCACGTCGTCTGTCACGGCATCCCCGGCGACAAGCGCTTGGTCGATGGCGACGTGCTGAACATCGACGTCACCCCCATCGTCGATGGTTGGTATGGCGATTCCAGCCGGATGTATCTGTGCGGAAATGTCGGGGTGAAGGCGCGCAAGCTGATCGACGTCACCTATGAATCGCTGATGCTGGGCATCGCCGCCGTCAAACCCGGCGCGACGCTGGGCGACGTCGGCCATGTCATCCAAAGCCACGCCGAGGCGAACCGCTTTTCCATCGTGCGCGATTTCTGCGGCCATGGGTTGGGTCGCGTCTTCCACGAGCCACCGTCGGTCCTGCATTTCGGCAAGCCGGGCGAAGGCGTCGTGCTGCGCGAAGGCATGATCTTCACCATCGAGCCGATGCTGAACGCCGGACGGCCCGACGTGAAGATTCTCAGCGACGGCTGGACCGCCGTGACCAAGGACAAATCCCTGTCCGCCCAATTTGAGCATTCCATCGGCGTGACCGCCGCCGGGGCGGAGATCTTCACCCTCTCCCCCGCCGGTCACACCAAACCGCCCTACCCCGAGGCGGACGCCTGAGTCGTCACTCTTTTTACGAGCGCGCCATCTGGGCGCGCTCGCACCAAGGCCGTATAGTGTCGCCACACAAACCTATGGCGATTGGGGCGATGGCGGCGGGCAAACAGAGCAAGAGCGGAACGGGAAAGCGCGCGACCGGCGGCGGTCTGGGCGACGCCGGAGTCTCGCCCGATCTGCTGGCGGAGGTGGAGGCGCGGGCGTCAACCACCGCCACAGTCCAACCGACGCCCACAGACGCCGACGACGAACCCCATCACACCGGCCACCGCGAGCGTCTGCGCAGCCGTTTCTTGGATCGGGGCGCCGACGCGTTGGCGGATTATGAACTGCTGGAAATGGCCCTGTTCGCCGCCATACCACGCTGTGACGTCAAGCCATTGGCCAAGACGTTGATTCAGGCCTTTGGCGATTTGTGGGGCGTGGTCAACGCGCCGCCCGAACGGTTGCGCGGGTTTAAGGTCGGCAAGGCGTCTATGAACAGCGACAACGCCGTCGCCACCTTGCGGGTGATTGGGGCGGCGGCCTTGCGGGCGATGCAACAGCGGGTGATCGACCGTCCGGTGTTGGCCTCGTGGCAGGCCCTGTTGGATTACTGCGCGGCGGCGATGGCGCATGAGCCGACCGAACAATTCCGCCTGCTGTTCCTCGACCGCAAAAACATCCTGATCGCCGACGAGGTGCAGCAGCGCGGCACCGTGGACCACACCCCGGTTTACCCGCGCGAGGTGGTCAAGCGCGGGCTGGAACTGTCGGCCAGTTCGGTGATTTTGGTCCACAACCATCCCACTTGGCCTTTTTGATCACGTTCAATCACGCTGCATCACCTTGAAACACAAGATATTTTTGACTTGCCGCAGAGTCGGTCATTATAGCATATTGGGGTCGGTTTTAAGGAGATTGAGGCCCTTTTTAACCCCAGTCGCCGACCCCAGGAACCCGTCGAGCGACCCCAGTTGAAAGCCGATGGAGAACTCCAGTGCCAAGCCTTACAGATGGAGAAATTCGCCGAGCCCTGAAGCAGGTGGAATCGACCGGCAAGCAGCTCAGCCTTGTCGATGGCGAGGGTCACGGAACCGGCCGGCTGGTGCTCGTGATGAAGCCCATGCCTACGCGCGTGACGGCAGACTGGATGGCGCAGCAATGGCGCGATGAGAAGCGCCTCAAGAAGAAGCTCGGCTCGTATCCCTCGATGCCCCTCAGCAAGGCCCGCGAGATATTCAACCGCGACTTTGCGGATCTGATCCAGAAAGGCCGTAGCATCAAGATTGCCGGTGACACGCGACCGGGAACCGTCGCCGACCTCTTCGAGGCGTATGTCGCCTACCTCAAGGAGGGTGGGAAGTCGTCTTGGAAGGAGGCGCAAAAGGGCCTCAACAAGATCGCCGATACGCTCGGACGCAACCGCCCGGCCCGCGATATCGAACCGGATGAGATCACAGCGATCATTCGCCCCATCTATGAGCGCGGCAAGCGTTCAATGGCCGATCATGTGCGCAGCTACATTCGATCCGCGTTTAGCTGGGGCCTGAAATCCGAGCACGACTACCGCTCCACCGCCGCGCGTCGCTTCCGGTTGACCTACAACCCCGCCGCCGGCATACCGACCGAACCCAAGACCATCGGAACACGCTGGTTGAGCGAGGAAGAGTTCGTTCGGCTCTATCGTTGGCTCGAATGCCCCGACACCCCGATTCATCCCGCCTATGCCCGCGCTGTCCAAATCATCATGCTGACCGGCCAACGGGTCGAGGAAATCGCTCGTCTGCATGTCGATCAATGGGACGCTAAGGAACGAATCGTCGACTGGACCAAGACCAAAAACCTTCAGCCGCACGCTGTTCCAGTGCCCTCGTTGGCTGCCGAACTGATCGAGTCGATTATGCCGAACGAACATGGCTGGTTCTTCCCCTCCGCCAAAGACCCGTCGAAGCCCGTCAGCCACGGCACCCTCTACAGCTTCATCTGGCGCCAACGGGATCGCGGGGTGATCCCCCATGCGACCAACCGCGACCTCCGTCGCACCTTCAAGACCCTGGCCGGCAAGGCGGGCGTCCCGAAAGAGATCCGCGACCGCCTCCAGAACCACGCCTTGCAGGACGTCAGCTCCAAGCACTACGACCGCTGGAACTACATGGTGGAAAAGCGCGCCGGCATGGCGAAATGGGACAAGTTCGTCCGTGCCATGCTCGCAAAGAAGCGCCTGAAAACGGCGGCATGAGCCTCCGCCATATCATAGGGCAATCGTTAGTGGGATAGAGGCCGTCATCGAAAGGAGACGGGCGGATGAGGCGCAGCCGGTTCAATGAGGAGCACATTGACATGGCGGAAGGCTCGGGGAAGCTATAAAGCGCCGGAGTGGGGAAAGACTGAAGGGGACGGAACCCCCTCGGCCTTTAAGTGCGTACAGGACGCGTTCAAATATCCGGCTTAACGCATCAAGTTAGATCGACACATAAGGCAACCGCCACCTTCAACACATACTACAGTATGTAATTTCATCATCTTGACACATCCCGATTTTCCCTGGATTATATCTTTAGGTATAGCGCCTACGCTCGGCGACGGGCATATGTGAAAATCAATAGTTCAAATGGATAACTATTAATTATCCCTAACGCCATGGTTCAAGAGAATGCCAGACGATCCATTCTCACATATGTCGTGGAAGGAATTTGAAGATTTTGTTATCGATCTTCTTGATCGAATATACATTACCTATGGGGTAAGAGTCGAAAAGACACCGTATCAGAACGACGGAGGTCGTGACGGCTACGGCAGTCTTTTCATTGCGCCCTTTCACCAGGACATAGGAGCAGATCTTTCTCTTGCGCTGCGTTTCTGGGCAGAAGTAAAGAAAAGATCATCCGGAAAAGTCGATATCGACGACATTGGTGGCCACCTTATTCTTGCGATTCACAGAAGTGTGAATAAGATAATATTTATCACAAATGGGAATTTTTCCGAGCGGGCCTTGCATGTATGTGCACAAGTTGGCCGCCGCCTGAATGTCGCCGTGGCTTTCATCAATGGCACAACCCTGAATCAACTGAATCATCATTATTCGACGGAGACGTCTCCGGTCCCCTCCTTTACAAGCACGAGCGAATTTCCAGGAAAACCGGATAGGACTAAAGGCCTATCTCTCCGGACCGGCTTCGTCGCCGGCCCGGAAGATGAACTCGACACGGCCGGTTTCGACTTGATGCTCGAAAGGGGGGAAATCGGATATTGGGTCTGTGAAATCTCCGGTCGGATGACGGGGCTCGACGGCGGCATCGCCCTTACCTGGCCGTCGGAAACCGACGGCGGTCTTCAGACGGCCTGCCTGTCACAGCGCCATTTCGATGTCGAAGCGCTGGACATGCTCCAACGTTTCGTCTTCGCCTGCTGGAGCAATGAGTCCGGTCGATTCGCCGCGGCCCTCCCCACGGTCATCGAAACCGGGACCGGACAGGTCCTGCCGGTAACCGTTCAACACGGTCACGGGATGCTGGTCGTGAACCAGACGATCCTGGTCGGCGACCTGCCATCGTCGCGTCTGAACATCATCGCGGACATTGAAGCCGATTTCACTCTTTCGCCGGGGCAAACCGGTGTGAGCTGCGCGATGATCGAGGCGAACGCCGGAACCGGCAAGTCCTTCCTCGTCGATCGGTTGCGGCAGAAGATCCTCAAGGAAGGCATCCGAGAGGTCCGGCTGGACGGAGAACGCCAAAGCCGGGTCGACGCGGTGGTCCAGGCCGTTCTGCGCCAGGCGTTTCCGCTTCCAGCCGATATGCTGCCTTCGGTGTCGGCCGCCGCTCTGCAGGGCTGGCTGCAGATGGCGGAGCAGCCCGATGATCCCGACAGCGCCATGGGCCGTTCGGCGGATGCAGCGGATATCATTGCCCTGATGTCCGGATCCGACGCCCAGGCGACCGATCCGGAGGTCGTCAACCTGATCGCCGCCACGCTCATCAACGCATCGGCTTCCGGCAGCGTCATGCTGACGTTCGAGGATCTGCACAAGGCCAACGCATCGGTCCTGGATTTTCTTCAGCGCCTCGTCGCCGCTCTCACGGCGCGCAAGAAAGGCAGGGTGCATCTGCTGCTCACCACCCGTCCCTACATCGCACCCGGAATCAAGGAAGGGGAGCGGGGTGAGTGGGAGAAGGCGCTGCGCGCGTTCGATTCATTCTCCGGCCGGGTTTCCATCCATCGGTTGCAGGCGCTGTCGGCACCGGAAGCTCGTGCCCTGCTCCAGGCTTCGCTGCAGCATCTGTCCGCCGCGGAGGCGGATATGATCATTGGTCAGGTCGGCACAAGTCCATTTTTCCTGAAGGAAACCCTTCAATTCCTCCGAACCACGGGCACTGTTGCCCTCGACGGCACCGGTCGTGCCTGGCTGGAACGACCGGAAGGAATCCATGATGCCGTCCGCCGCAGCGCCCTGCTGACGGCGACCGAGGCACGCTTGCAGTGGCTGGTCTCCCGGACAGGCGGTTGGCTCGAACGTTTCCTCGTCGCCGCGGCCTGCCTCGGCAAGCAATTCGGTCTTGCCGACGCGTTGGCCACCTGCAACGGCGACGGCGCGGACCTCGATCGCGGATTGAAGCTCTGCGCCGATCACGACGTCCTGCACCGCGTTCCTCGGGCTGTGGGAGAGACGGTGGCGAGTCTTTCCTTCGATCACGACCTGATCCGCATGGCGGTGTTGCGCAACGCCGGTTCGTCCTTCATTGCCGAGACGGCACAGCGGCTTTGCGACCTACCCGCCCGGCAAGCGCCGGATGGCAGCCGGCTCGTGCTGTCCTATCTGGCCGGTGTCGGTGGCACCTGCCTGCAGACCGCCCATCTGCTGCTGAAGGAAGGGAAGACCAGACGCAATCACTGGGAAACGCTCCAATATGCCCTGATAAGGGTGTCGGTGCTTTTCGCCAGCGATGGGGTCTGGCGAACGGAGACATTTCTTCGCCCGCATCTGGAAGGCTTCGACGACGCCTTTGCCTTTGTCGAGCCGCCGCGGCTGCCGCAGACCCCGGCGCCATCGGAAATGATCGGAGGCATCCTCGACCTTCTGGAACAGATGGAGCATGTCGGCATGCTCGAAAGCGAACTGTCCGCCCGGTTGATCACGCTCGGCGCTATCAAGGCCGAATACGCTGGCGACTGGCACGGACAGGCACGCTTGAAGTTCTTCGATGGCCGGCGCCTCTTCGGCCGGAACCAGTACAAGGACGCCTATGGTCTCTTCCAGGAAGCGGAAGCCGACTGGCCCGCAGGACCAGCGGCGAGCGATCCGATGCTGGCGAAAATCCGCTTGCGAATTGCCATCTGCGAACGTCACCTCGGGCGGTTGGACGATGCCCGGGCAACAATGGTGCGGGCGTTGCGCCTGCGTGGCGGCTCCGACTGGCATCTGTTCGAACAGGTGGCGGCCAATCTTGGGGCCTTCTACATGTACACCGACCAGAAGCGTGCGCAGGGCTATTGGGAAAAAGGCCTGCGTGTTGCCCGACTGTCGGGCCACGCCGACGAGCTGGTTCACTTCACCAACGATCTGGCCCATCTCAAACTGATGCAGGGGGATTATCGCGGCGCCCTGGTCAGCGTCAACGAAGTCGACGAGATGGTCCGGAACCATAGCCTGCTCAAGGAAGGGATCCGGTGCAACATCTTCCGCGGATGCGCTTTCCTTGCCTTGGGGCGCCTGTCCGCAGCCCGGCACGCCCTTGCGCAGGCCGAGGAGCAGGCTGTTGCCAACAATGATCTGCGACGCCTGTGGCGGGTGCGGGCGAACATGGGAACATTGGCCGAGCTCGAGGGCGACGCGGGGCAGGCGATGATCCGCGATCGCCAATCGCTCGTGCATATGCCGATCCACACGGAGTTTCGATACCCGATCGGCGTCCATGACCGCGGCAACCGGGTTGTCGGTGCCTTGATCAACATCGTCTCGCGGTATCGCTCCATGCCGGACGCCTACCACGCCATTCCCGACGTCCTGGGCGAGCCTGCATGGTCTGCGGCGGTCGCGCTGGCGAATGAACTGGACGGCACGGAAACCGGTTCACAGAGCTTCGCCGGCGGAATCCTGTGCCTCCATCATCCGGTCGGCGACGGCATGCGGCGCCGTTTTCTCATCACGGAATAAGGCGTCACCCCAAAGCCAGGATGAAATCCGACAGCGTGCGGCGAAGCCGTCTGGTCGACTCCGTGATCTTGCCGTGATGGACCCGCGTCAGATATCCATACACGAGGAAGCAGAGAGTCCATTGCAGGGCGGTGAGGGCGGCCCCGTCACCGTCGGTGCAACGTCGGATACCGGCGATCACGGAGGCCGCGTTGACGCCGTGATGCAGTTGATCGGCGGCGAACGTCCCAAGATCCCGCTCGCCCGCGGCGTAGACGGAATGCTCCGTGTCCAAGGTGGACAGGCCATGCTCCGACACCAGGACATGGCGCCCTTTCAGGTCGCCGTGGCAAAGGCGCAAGGGCACATCGGGGTGCGCTCCCCGCCCGGCGGGGTGCTGGAGGATCAGCAGAACCGCCGTGCGTATACGGTCCACGACGCTTGTCGGCAACGGCCATCCGGCGAGGTCCGCACTCATCAATATGCGGTGCAGTTCGGCGACCGGATGATTGGCGCGCAGCCCGAAATCTATGCCCTGGGCCCGCCGGTTGAGCGCTGCGGCTTCATCGTCCAGGGCCGCCAGGGTGTTCTCGTCCCCGCTCCGCAAGAAAATCTCCAGCGCCGTGCGGTAGCCCGCCGTGTCGACCGCCGACAGCGGAGCTTCTCCATAGGAAAAAAACCCTTCGATGAGAGGGCGCAGGTCCGGGTAGGAGGGAGCCGCCAGTTCATCGTCATTCCATGCGAAGACCGCATATCCAGCTTTGCGGTCGGCTGCAAGCAAGGATGGGACGAGGGAATTGGTGCGATGGAACAGCGTGTTGTCGACGAAGTCGCCGGCTGTCCGCCCGAAGAACGGCCGCCCCACCGGCAGGACTGCGGCGGCGAGGCTGGGGCGGTCGCGAAAAATCTTGAGGGCGAGAGGTCCCCGATCGGTGTCGATCCGGGCAACCAGATGGTAGCGGTCGGCGATCACGTTTGATCGCGAAATCCGCCGGCCGATGGCATTCTCGACGGCGGGCAGCAGCGCTTCGATGGTGGCTTCGCTAAAACGGGCGCGCAGATCCCAATCCGGCTCGCCCAGGGGAGCGGGGGGTGGATCGGTGTAGAGGCGAGCGATGCGCCCATAGGCATCGGCTTTGGAAAACGCGCTGACCGCCCATTGTCGCGCCAGTTTTCCTCGGACCTCGCGCAGGACGGGATTGCGGAGATAGAGCAACACCGCACCAGCCAACGCTTCGGGATGGTCGACCTCGACGGTGGCGCCGGTTATGCCTGCCTGGACGGTGTCACCGATTCCGCCTTGCCGCGTGCCGATGACGGGACAACCGCAAGCCATGGCTTCCACTGCGACGAGACCGAACGGTTCTCGGAACGAGGGCATGACCACGACATGGCTGCGCCGATAAATCTCCGGCAGAGCCAAGCGGGCAAATTTGCCCCAGATGGTGATTCGCCCTTCCTTGAACTCATGGTGCAAGCGTGGATGAGCAAGGACGAGGCGGCGCACATGAGGAAGTTCGTCGGCATCACCGCCGACGACCCAGACCGAGAAACGCGGCGGATTCGGTAACGAAAGCAGCAGTTCGAGCGCGTCCAGAAGTGTGGCCAATCCCTTTGCCGGATCAAGCGGGCGGCCGACGAAAGTAATGATAGGAATTATGTCATTATGGAATGAATACATCTAGATCTATTCCATGAGGTATGACGGCAATGCGGCGATGGTTTATTTCCGGGTACAAATTCATCAGATCCAGAGATTCTGACGGGCATTGCGCAATCAGAAGATCGGCTGCAGTGAAAACTTTGCTTTCGCATTCATCTCTTAAAATATCTGTGGAGCGAATTTGCTCTCCCAGAGAGCGCTTCTGCCGACCAAAGGAAAGCATATGATGAATCTGACGCAATTTCAGGGAGGCGTTGATTCGACGGCAGACCTCGCCTGCAATCCAATATTGCGAATGCAGAGCGGCGAGACCGCCGATCCGTTCCTGCAGAATAGGGCGGGTTGCCGCTTCCAACTCGTCAAGCATCGCTCCGACATCGCCGGGGGACATTTCCTGGGGAGGTCCAACGGCGACGCGGAAAATTCGGGATCGGGGCCCGAGCGTCTTGAACACCGGTTTTTGCGGGTCGTTCAAGCGGGTTATGAAAGTGACGTCAAATCCCTGGCAAACAAGGAACTCTCCAAGTTCCCGCAGCACCAGGTGGCCGCCCCCGATGCGCTTTCCTCCTGGAATGTCGAACGGATCATTGATGAAACAAACGATCGCGACGCCAATGGGATTATCCTGATTTTCTTTGTCGTCCATATTGATAATTAATAGTTATCCATCTCCTTTCATCCGCCCGATGGCCTTGGTGATGGCCGCTTTCAGACTGGCATCGGTGACCGTCGTGTAGAGCTCCGTCGTCGAAATGCTCTGGTGGCCGAGCAGGCGCTGGACGAAGCGGATGTCTACGCCGTTCTCGATCAGCCGGGTCGCTGCCGTGTGGCGCAGCATGTGGGGGGTGACGCGGCGGGACAGTTCCGCCTCGGTTGCCGCCGTGCGGACCAGGGTGCGAATGTGCTGCGTGGAGGCCGGGCCGCCTCGCGCCGTGATTACGAAGTGCTCGTGCCCCTTGCGCCGCTCTGCCGTCACTGTGCGGTAGGCCGACACCAGCGTCGCCGTCTCGTCGTCGGGCAGGAACACACGTCGCTGACGGCTGCCCTTGCCGACGACGGTCACCACCCGCTCGATCAGGTCGAGGTCGTTCAGGCGCATGCTCGCCAGTTCGCCGACCCGCAGGCCGGTGCACAGCAGGACTTCCAGCACCACCAGCGTCGTGACGGCGTCGAAGTCGGCGCGGCGGGCGATGCGCAGGGCCTTGGTCTCGGTGACGCGGCCGGACAGGCCCACGCGCTCCAGCGCCGTGCGGCGCAGGCGGCGGACCTCGTCGTCGGTCAGGTTGCGCGGCAGGCGCTTGGGCAGGCGGATGCGGGCGTCCAGCCGGTGGAAGGGACTGATCTCGATCGTCTCGTCCAACTCCAGCCAACGGAACATCACCTTCAGGCAAGCCAGCCGCCGCTTGACGCTGGTTTCCTTTAGACTGCGCGCCTCGAACAGGTGGTTGAGATAGCGGCGCAGCAAGGGCCGGTCCACAGCGGCCACCGGTGTGCCAGCCTCGGCGAAGCGCTCGAACTCGGCTAGATCGATGGTATAGGCGCGCAGACTGTGCGGCGACAGGTTCTTGGCCACCCGGCAATGGGTGAGGAAATCGGCACAGGCGCGGGCAACGTTCATAAGGGACTCACCGGAGCGGCAGAGGCACGCGCGCGAGGTCTGGCTGTTCTTCTGACGTACGTGCGTATGCGTTTTGCCCGTTGGTCTAGAAACCCATCGCGGCTCTGGCAAGGCTTAAGATTTCGTATACCTACGTTTTCTGGCATAGGAGGAGCGGGCCATCCGCGCACTCCCGCAACGCGGCGTGCAGCGGCCGTCAAGCTCCCGCAATCGGGTCGCGGTTTGCCGCCAACTCACGGACACGTTCGCCACCCAGCCGGCAGGCACTCCGTTTTCAGCCCAGTGCCGTTTGCAGGTTTTAGTGATTCGTGGAAGCCTGTTTCATGGAGGTGATTTTGGCGATGATGCTCCCTGTCCTTTCCCTCGCTCAGGTGCTACGGACGGAGTTCGAGCGTCCCAGGTCGAGCATGCGGTTGAGAGCTGCGCCGGCGATCACGACCTCGGTGGCGCGGGCGTCGGCCCAGTGGCGTCGGCCCGGTGGAATCGCTGACGGTCGCCGATAATCTGCTTGAAGCGGCCGATCTGGTTCTCAACCCGGGCTCGGATCGTGTAGCCGCTGTCCCGCAGTCAAGCCCGGCGCCCGGTCTTGACGATCGCCTGGATGTGCCGGTCACGCTGGCTTGGCGCCGTCGACGCCGTGGTGCTGGGAACCGCGTCCGCTCGCGGCGGCACGATGACGTCGGCGGCGGGATGGCGCTCATGCACGGCGGTATAGACGGTGGTGGGACGGTCGTAAGCGCCGTCCCCGGTGAACGAAGCCATCGGACCCTGGATCTGATCGAGCAGCGCCGCAACTTCGGCGGCATCGTCACGGTCGCGATCGGTCAGGGTGGCGGCGACAATCTGACCAGTGGTGACGTCGCACCTCCTGCGTCATCGCGGACAGCCACCTCATGGACTTGCAAAAGCCGTGGCGGCGCGTTCGTGAGACGGCCGGACTTGAAGGGGTGCGAATCCATGACCTGCGGCACACCTTCGCTTCCGGCGGACTGCTGGTCGGCGAGGGGCTGCCGATGATCGGCAAGCTGCTGGACACACCCAGATCCAGACGACCGCTCGCTATGCCCATTTGGCGGACGATCCGATCAAAGCCGCCGCGACCCGCATTTCCGGCAGGCTCGCCGCCGCGTTGGGAAACCCAGAAGGGTAATGAGCGTGGCCGCCCCCTTCGCGCCGGATCGGTGTGGCCGAGGGGAGTGAGAGGGCGGACGGGATTCCGGTGACGGGTTGAGAGCCGGAGGAAAGGCTTCCGGCGCCTGTCGCGGAGGTTTCCGCCATGTCCAGACCATCCGCCCCGCCCGGTGCCGACCGGGCGAGCCTGTACGATGACATCACCGGCACGATCATCGCCCAGTTGGAGGGTGGATGCGTGCCCTGGGTTCAGCCCTGGGGGACGGCGGCGGCGAAAGCGCCGCTCGCCATGCCGAAAAACGCCAGCACCGGACGCTGCTATTCCGGGATCAACGTGTTGATCCTGTGGGGCGCGGTCATCCAGCACGGCTTTCCGGCCCAGACCTGGTTGACCTTCCGCCAAGCCTTGTCGTTGGGCGGCGCCGTCCGCAAGGGCGAACGCGGCGTCACCGTCGTCTACGCCGACCGCTTCATTCCCGACGACGAGAAAAAGCGGGCGCGCGACACCGGGGACGATCCCCAGACGATCCCGTTTCTGAAACGCTTCACCGTCTTCAACGCCGCCCAGTGCGATGGGCTGCCGGACGGCCTCGCCGCCGTCGTTCCGCCTCCCCCGAGCGACCTGATCGAACCCACCATGGACGCTCTGATCCGGGCCTCCGGCATCGAGGTTCGCATCGGCGGCGACCGCGCCTTCTATGCCCCTGCTGGCGATTATGTGCAGGTCCCGCCGCCGCAAGCGTATTTTGAGCCGATCAACTGGAGTCGCACGGCGCTCCATGAATTGGGCCATGCGTCCGGCGCGCGACACCGCCTGAACCGCGATCTCTCCGGGTCGTTCGGCTCGAAAAAATACGCTTTCGAGGAGCTGGTCGCGGAGATCAACGCCGCCTTCTGTTGCGCCGCCCTGGGCATCGTGCCGACCGTGCGCCACGCCGACTACATCGGGGCGTGGCTGGATGTGCTGCGCGAGGACAACCGGGCGATCATCCGCGCCGCCTCCCAGGCCAGCAAGGCGGCGAACTATCTGCTCGGCTTCTTGCCGGAAACCGGCGTCGGGGTCCCGCTGGAACATGGGAGGGCGGCATGATCCTCCTCACCGATGATCTGCGCGCCCGGCTTCTGGCCAACGGACTTCAACCCGACACCGACCATGTCCCGGTGGTGAAATTCTTCAACCCGGTGGGAGCGGCGACCTGGCTGGCGACCGAACTCGACCAGGTTCGCGACACCCTGTTTGGCCTCGCCGACCTCGGGATCGGTTGCCCGGAACTCGGCGTTTTCAGCCTGTCGGAACTGGCGTCGCTCCGCCTGCCCTTCGGGCTGGGGATCGAACGCGACATCCTGTTCGAGGCGACCTACCCGCTGTCCGTCTATGCCGACGCCGCCCATCAGGTCGGCAGCATCATGGGCGGCATAGGCCTGCTCACCAAAGCGGACGGCTTCAGTCGAGGAGATCGATGATGCGCGTTCGCCGTTGGTCCGCAGCATTCGCCGAAGACGACACGGCGCGCGAACGCGCCGCCTTTCCCACCCAACCCTTGAGCCCCGCTCCGCTCAAGGAGACATCACGATGACCGACGCAAAGCGCTACGCCGTCGAATGCTATGGCGGTGGCGAGGGGCTTGGCGCCCCGGCCCTGGCGGTGTTCGACCTTGATCGGGAAACCGCCGCCTTCATCGTCACGATGGCCCACCTGATCAGGCAACACCAGATCTATACAATCGAACGCTATGATTTCCGGGTCTGGTACTTCGAGACCGACCCCCGCGACGATCTCGACGAACCACAGCGGACGGCGGCGGACGCTGATCCGAACCTGATCGACCTGCGGAACGACGACCAAACCCTGATGCGGTCGGAGGCTGACCGGCTTTGCGTCACGGCGGATCGTTTCCGCTTCCTGACCTATCGAAAGCACTGCGGCGAAGAAATCGAAACGGCGGGACAGTCGATCGCCACCTTGGCCGCGCATTTCAACATCCCCTGGGAGTTCGGCGACCCGGACGGCCACCTTCAGCCCAAGCACGGCGACGAGGGGCTTGCCGCTCAGGACGGCGGCGTGCTGGAGACCAACGCCCAGGACTCGCTTCACACCCTGCGGAACTGACGGAGGGCGGAGCCGATTACCAGGTTCCTTTTCCGTGCTTCCGCCCATCCACCGTTCCGGCTTTCCACGCCCTCACATCTCCGGTCCTGCGGTTTTCCGGTTCCATAGAAAGCCGCCGCCCCGCCTTCCTGGCGATCAGGGTGCGTGGGAGGCCGGAGGAGAGGGCGAGGAAGGCCGGGATTGTCGTGACGGGTTGGAGGCCGGAGGAGAGTCTTCCGTCCGCCCGTCGCGGAGTTCCACCCGATGGCTGCCGTCCAGAAGATCACTCTGT
Source organism: Azospirillum sp. FG154 (assembly GCF_057809575.1). Classification (NCBI taxonomy): domain Bacteria; kingdom Pseudomonadati; phylum Pseudomonadota; class Alphaproteobacteria; order Rhodospirillales; family Azospirillaceae; genus Azospirillum; species Azospirillum sp. FG154. Next base: position 155,910 of record NZ_JBMDKF010000009.1, read on the forward strand.
CACCCTCCCGCGACATCCCCTTCAACAAGCTGGTCCTTTCCCAGGCCAATGTCCGCCGGGTCAAGGCGGGCGTCTCGATTGAGGAGCTGGCCGAGGACATCGCGCGGCGCACCCTGCTGCAAGGGTTGAGCGTCCGGTCGATCCTCGACGCCGACGGCGCGGAAACCGGCATGTACGAGGTTCCGGCTGGTGGTCGCCGCTACCGGGCGCTGGAACTGCTGGTCAAGCAGAAACGCCTGCTAAAGACCGCGCCCATCCCCTGCGTCGTCCGCGACCGTGGCGTCGCCGAGGAGGATTCCCTCGCCGAGAACATCCAGCGCGCGCCGCTCCACCCCCTCGACCAGTTCCGCGCCTTCTTCGCCCTGCGCCAGAAGGGCCTGTCGGAGGAGGAGATCGCCGCCGCCTTTTTCGTTTCGGTCGCCGTCGTCAAGCAGCGGCTGCGCCTGGTGTCGGTGTCCGAAACCCTCCTCGACGTCTACGCCGCCGACGGCCTGTCGCTCGACCAGTTGATGGCCTTCACCATCTCCTCGGACCATGCCCGCCAAGAACAGGTGTGGGAGGCGATCCAGCGCGCCTACAGCCGGGAACCCTATCAAATCCGCCGGATGCTGACCGAGAACACCGTGCGCGCCGCCGACAAGCGGGTGCAGTTCATCGGCATGGCGGCTTACGAAGCGGCGGGCGGCGCCGTGCTGCGCGATCTCTTCCAGTCCGACGATGGCGGCTGGATCGAGGATGTGGCCCTGCTCGACCGCTTGGTCGCGGAGAAACTGAAGGCTCTGGCCGATCAGGTCGCAGGGGAGGGTTGGAAATGGGTCGCCGCCGACATGAGCTTCCCCTACGGGCACAGCCAGAATCTGCGGAAGCTGACCGGCACAGCGGTCGATCTGACCGCCGAGGAGCAGGCGGCCATCGACGCCCTCGAATCCGAACGCGCGCGGATTGAGAACGAACACGCCGAGGCCGAGGAACTGCCCGACGAAATCGACCGTCGGCTCGGCGAAATCGAAACGGCGTTGGACAGTTTCGCCAACCGACCGATCCGCTTCGATCCGAGCGAAATCCGCCGCGCCGGCGCCTTCGTCAGCGTCGGCGCCGACGGCATCCCGGTGATTGATCGCGGCTATGTCCGCCCCGACGATGAACCGCCGGTCGCCGCCGACCCCGGCGGGGAGGACAATCAGCCGGCTGCCGTCCCGACTGGAGCCGCTCCCCCATCACCCCCCGTCACCGTGGTCACGGTCGGCGGTCAGCCCGCCACGGTCGATGAGGAGGAGGACGGCGTCCTCAAACCCCTGCCCGACCGGCTGGTGATGGAGCTGACCGCCTACCGTACCCTGGCCCTGCGCGACGCCGTCGCCGAACATCCCCAGGTCGCGATGACCCTGCTGCTGCACAGGCTGGTCAGCGACCTGTTTCGCCATGCCGGATCGGGAGCCTGCCTGGACGCCTGTGTCCGCACGGTTTCCTTTCCTGCCCAGCCTGCGGATCTCGCCGACAGCCCGTCGGCCAAATCCGTCGCCGAACGGCATGCGGCCTGGAGGAGCGATCTGCCGGAGGACGATGACGCCCTGTGGAGTTGGCTCGCCGCCCTCGACGACGCCAGCCGTCTCGCCCTGTTCGCCCATTGCGTCAGCTTCGGAATCAACGCCCTGCACGAGAAGGTGGATCGCTTCGGCGGAGCGGGCCTGTCACAACACGGTCTTGACCGCCGCCTCCAGCAGGCGGAACGGCTGGCGACCGCCGTCGATCTCGATCTGGTGGACGTCGGCTGGCGCCCCACCGCCGACAATTACCTGGGACGCGTCACCAAACCGCGCATCCTGGACGCGGTGCGGGAAGGCGTCGGCGACCGCGCGGCCCAGCTCATCGAGCATCTGAAGAAGAACGACATGGCCAAGGAGGCCGAACGGCTGCTCGCCGACAGCGGCTGGCTCCCCGAACCGCTGCGGCGGAGGGATGACGACGCGCCGACGCCGGAAACCGAAGGAGAGGCCGTCACCCTGCCCGATTTTCTCACCGGCGACGACGAGGCGTCGGACCCGCCAGCCGCGTCCGACGACGCCCACAGCATCGCCGCCGAGTAACCCACCCGGCCCGGCCTCCCCCAAGGAAGCCGGGCCTTTTCATGTCCAAGGGTCCGATCATGCCCACGACCATCCAGACCATTGTCTACGCCTTCGATGAACTGTCCGACCCTGCGAAGGAAACCGCCCGCGCCTGGCATCGTGAAACCGGCCTCGACCACGCGTGGCACGAGTTCGTGTACGCGGATTTCGAGGCGGTTTGCGCCATCCTCGGCGTCAGCCTCCGAACCAGCCCCGCCCGTCTGATGGGCGGCGGGTCACGACCAGAACCGCATATTTTCTTTCGCGGCTTCTGGAGCCAAGGCGACGGCGCCTGCTTCGAGGGCACGTACGCCTACGAACGGCGCGCGCGCACCCGAATCAAACAGCATGCGCCCCAGGATCCCGAGCTTCACCGTATCGCCGACATCTTGCAGACCATCCAGCGGCGGAACTTTTACCAGCTCCGCGCCGAGGCGCGTCATCGCGGGCATTGCCATCACGAACACAGCATGGCGATCTCGGTTGAGCGCGACAGCCCGGGGCGCCAGGACATGACGGCGGACGCCGAAGAGACCATCTCGGACGCGTTGCGTGACCTCGCACGCTGGCTCTACCGGCACCTTGAACGGGAGTATGATTACCAGACCTCTGACGAGATGGTCGACGAGGCGATCCGCATTGGCGGCTACAGCTTCACCGAAGATGGTGGCCGGTTCGGATAGCGATGTGCCTGACACCATCGGACTGCACCTCATCTCGGCATCAGCAATTACGGTAATGTTTTCTGTTTCCCAACGACCAACATCTCCAGAAACCGCCCGGGAAGTCGCATTTGCGCCAGGAGCGGACTTTGAACCTCGCCGACAACCGGAAAGTCGCGCTCAGTAACTTCAGCTCCGTGCATGGTTCGGGTGTTTGAGGTTGCACTGACATTCCTTGGCAACCGGACTTTCGTGTCGGGCGCTGCTGCCAATTCCGCTAGCCCGCGCGACGTCCGCTCAATGCTATACCCCACGCGCTCGTCCAGTAGCGAAGTGATCCCGGGGGATCAGGATGAAGGCAATGATGCAATGCGGTTGCGGAAGTCCCGCAGGTAGGCTCTGGCGACCGCTGAATGGGGTGCAGTGGGCGCGGCAAGCGACTGCATCTGATCTAGTATGCGGCGCTGGAGCCGGTCGAGACGATCTGTGGCATCAGCGAGTTCTTTGCGTTCAACCGTAATATTCACCGCCGCGAGGTCGCGCGACACCTCACTGATGTCCAGAAACACGCTTTCGAGAAAGCGGAGTTGCTGCAGCAGCCGTGCGCGCTCCTGAACGAGGCGAAGGCGGTTCAGGCCGTACACCTGAATTGATACGGCTCCGCGCACGCTTACCCCGGCAGCGGCGGCGTGGCCGGCGATAGCAGCAGCATCCTCGACCGTTCGTGGCAGAATCAGAGGTCCTGCCGCCGCGCCAACTGTTGGCGCCGGGTAGATTACCCCTGCAGCGCGGTCGCCACCCAGCCAGAAGGCAAGGTGTTCATCAGGATCATCGCGTGTAGGATCCAAGAGCAGTGCCCGCTCGGCAGCGAGGTCTTCGGGTTCCTGCGTCGCGCGTACACCGAGCACTGGGAAACTGTCCTGTTTGCCAGTCTTCATCGCTTGGTAAAGCACCGTTAGGTCCGCCGAGATGGTGGGCGCGAGCTGCTTCCGCCGACGATTGCAGTCCAGGCAGCTTGGGAGAAGGTTGGTCCACTCAGCCGCCAGCCACCAATAGCCTGGATGCGCAGGTTCGCCTTCGACCTGTCCCTTTGGCCGGTAGTGCTCTACGTCGACCGGCGCTTGGGAGGCGTAGAGTGATTCACAGTATGCGCACTTGCCGTGGAAAAGCTCTTCTAGACGTTTCTTTACGTTTTCAGCCTTGTAGGCTTTGAATGGAAATGCCTTCCGCTTCACGTCAGGAGGGAGAGCCTCCTCCATGTGCTTGCGCACACGCTCAAGCTCGGTGCCCTGCTTGCTTCGTGTGGCCAGGGCGGCCGGCGGTGGCTTGTCCCCTCTCGAGACCCGACGCATGTCAGTACGCCTCCAGAGCTTTCACTATGAGTTCGCGTGTGTCGGCCTTGAGGGTCTCAAGCTGGGCGGATCGCAATCCACGCCTTTTCTGGAGGTAGGTGAAAACAGCCTCCTCGACCAAGCGCTGCACCTCCGAGGAGCCAAGCGGAAGCGCATCCATCACCTCATTGCGGAGCTTTCTGAGCGTGGTCCATTCGGACTCGGTCAGTACTTCTCCGCGCGCCTCTCGCGCGATGAGGTTGCCAAGCTTCGCAAGATTATACTCGGCTGCGGGTGAGTCAGTGCTGAATATTGAGAAAAAATCTGACGTTAGGAGTTGCTCCAAAGTCAGGTTCTCCACGTTTGGCAGCGCCAGAATCGTCTCGACGAAGACCGGTAAGTCGTCTGAATTTACTCCATCATTCTTCAGAGTGCGATTGAAGACGACCACCTCCTGGTGATGCATTCCCCGCAGACAGAGTGGGTCGTGGGTCGTTGCGATGATGATAGATTTAGGCAGAACTCTCCGTAGCGCCGCCATGATCTGCATCTTCCATCGCGGATGGAGATGAGCCTCAATTTCATCGATCAGAAGTACGGCCTCGAGTTCTCCGAAGCTCTTGCGTCCAGACGTAGGCTGGAGTGCGATCAGCCCGGCCAGTATGTCGCAGACCATCGCCAGGACCGACCGGAACCCGGAGGAAACCACTTTCAGCGGTGTGCTAATCAATTGCTCCTCAGGCCCTTCTCCGACCTTGGTGACGATCAGGCATCGTCGATTGGCAATATCGCGCCTCACGACCTCAAGGTCGCCCTCAATCATCAAAATGCGCTGGAGGGCGCGGACGACCATCGCGAATTGATCATCGGGCAGGTTGAGGAGCCACTCTTCTGGGTTCGGAAGCAACGTCTCTGATCTGAACAGCGTGACGATGTGGCCCTTCGCAGACCGCCTCGGGGAACGGCTTGCGTACTGCCGGAACGCACCGTAGGCGAAGACAGGCGGCAGATTGTCGGTAGCTCCCGCTTCATCGAATCGGTTGCTGATCGTCAGGGTAAGTTCATCGCTCCCCTCAAAAATGAGGCGTACGGTCGCCGCTGGCGGCGGCGGTCGGTCCTCAGAACCCATCAGCGTCGGATCGAGGATAAGGCTGGCTGGCGAGCGGGCGACCGTATTACGGGTACGCTCATCCGTGAGGGCAAGTGCCATGGCCTCTAGAATCGAGCTCTTGCCCGTCGCATTTTCCCCAAGGACCAGCAGAGCTGAAGCCTCTGCTTCCCTCCCGACACTAGCGTCCTGCGGTACAGCCGCTGGAAGCCACAGATCGAGATTCTCGAGAGCCTTGAAGTTGCTGACTTGAACGCCAACCAAGCGCCGCGGCTCGCCTTGTCCCACCGGGCGGGCCACGGTGGCCCGCGTCACCGGATGCCGAACATCTTCCAGCGCATCATGGACTGCTTGTTGGCCAATGGGAGTGCTCCAGAGGCGCTCGATTATACTGGCAATACGATCTGCGCGAAAACGGAATGTCTGATCAAGCCGGCGACCTACCCTGTCGATGAGCCGTCGGAGCAGGAGACTCCAAGCGCCCCCGTACTCGAGAGAGGGAAAGTCGAAGACGTTGGGGGATACGCCGCGCGCGAGTTCGTTCAGAAGGAGTTGAACATAGGACCCGAATGCCTCCGCCCGGGAAGAGACAAGTTCTCTACGATCAAGGTTAAAGATGGCAATCGTCTGGGCACCTGCTCTGGAAAAGGCTTGGATTTCACCGGAGAGGCTGAAGCTCAAGTGGCTGGCAAAGCTGCGATCCTCGCAAGGGTCCAAAAGCAGCCGTTGGTCACGATGGCGCCATCGCCAGAGGCCGTAGTTCTCGTTGGCGAACGCCTCTAGTTCCTCGGGAGCCGGCAACAGACCTCGGTCGAGCTTGTCCACCGGGAACTGGTTCCGGGCGGCCATCGCGCACGCGCTGCAGAATGCATAAACATTCCCCCAGTCTGTTCGGAGCCATACATAATAGAGGTGCGCAAACTCCGATTTTGCCAGGGGTTCAGCTTCTTCTGCAGGTCTAAAGAGTCGAGCGCTGAGGGGCGCGCTGCTCTCGCAGAAGGCACACTTGCCCATGAAGAGTTGATCAAGCGCCAAGAGAATCTCTTCATCAGCTAGATTGAATCGCTGTGAAGGCGGCTTGATTTGGGAGCGGCGCTCTGGGGTCTCACGCATTATGCGGAGGAACTCGTTCCGTTCAGCTTGCGCGATTGTGCTCCGGAACGGCGCTGGAGGCTGAACCGACTCTCGATTGACGTACTGCACGTCGTCTCCTGCAAAATCGGCTATAATTATAAGCTTTGCCTGCTATGATAGCAATCGGTTTGGTACGTGAGGATGTCAGGAATGAAACGTCAGGTGGGAACCCTGGATGCGGTACCGTCCAAGCGGCTCTTTCTTTCTATCATCGCCGACTATGACTTGAACAAATCGATATCCGAGCTGATCGACAACGGGTTTGATGTCTGGACCCGCGCCGGCCGGAAGAACGCCATCAACATCAAGGTATTGCTTGATGGGGAGCAGGGTACAATCCGAGTGGAAGATGACGCAGGCGGCCTACCTCGAAACGAGTTGCGCTTTATTGTTGGGCCCGGTCAGTCTGGATCCTCTCCAACAGATGAGACCATTGGAATCTTCGGAGTTGGAACGAAACGTGCCGTCGTGGCGCTGGCACAAGACATCAGAATTCGGACACGGCATGGCTCCGGGGATACGTTTCAGGTTGAGTTTGATGAAACTTGGCTCAATGATGACGGTTGGGAACTGCCGCTCTTCAAAACCGACGCTATTCCACCGCGCACAACACATGTTGAGCTCCAGAAGCTGCGCGTGAGGATCTCGGACGATGCTATCGAACTCCTTCAGAGCCATCTCGGCGCAACTTACGCGAAGTTTCTCACTTGCTCCGGCGTATCGCTCAAGCTGAATGGCACGCCGGTTACGCCGCGCTTCTTTAATAACTGGTCGTTTCCGCCACACTACGAGCCTCGGCGCTATACCGGAAAGCTTGAGACTCCGAAGAAACGCATGGTGGACGTTGAAGTTCTGGCAGGCCTTAGCAGCGAATCCAGCCCTGCGGCGGGCGAGTATGGTGTTTACTTTTATTGTAATGACCGGCTCGTAGCTCCCGCCATGAAGAGCTTCGACGTTGGGTTTACAAAAGGCCAGGCGGGTCTTCCGCATCCGAAGATTTCTTTGACAAAGGTGATTGTCTCCCTTCGCGGCGACGCCTGCGAAATGCCCTGGAACAGTAGCAAGTCAGATATCAGCACGAAACACCACGTCTTCATGGCGCTGCACGACTGGCTGGTCAAAGTGGTGGCCGATTATGCACGTATCTCGCGCGTCTGGATGGGTGACTGGCCCGACAAGGTATTTTCCTATGGTGAAGGCAAGATCGTCGATATACCGATTGCCGACTTCCCCACCGCTCGGAAATCCTTTCTTCCTGACGCTCCGAAGTCACGCCCGAGGCTTGCCGAACGCGTGGCCATCAGTAACCAGCGGTTGGCCAAGCGCAAGCCGTGGGTGAAGGGACTCTATGAAGGGATGGTTGCCGCGACGACAGTGGCCAAACAGCCGCTGGAACAAGCTAACTGGTTTGCATTCAACCTGCTAGATCTGACCCTAACCTCGGCCTTGCGTACATATTTGGTGAACGAACTGGAGCAGGGCTCAGACGAGCAGAACCTGAAGTCACTTCTGCGGCGCGCACCACGGGTGCCTGCGGGCCTTAGGGCTCTCATAGCGCTGTCCGACGACATCTGGGGGCAGATGGAGAACATGGCGAGACGACGCGAAGATCTCACCTATGGACGCTCGGTTCCCGTGATCACCGACGCCGACCTGCAAGAGGCAGAGGAACTGGTCAAGTCAGTATTGGTAAGGCTCTACCGCATCCAGCTGGATTCGTAAGCCATATCGCTGCCGCCATTCCGGTTCAGCTGATAGCATGTGAGATGGTTCCTGTTTTCCGGTCAGTTGAAAAAGCTTGGTTCGCCCATGATAATGGACGGACCCGATGACGGGGAATCGGAAGCGGTATTCGACGGAGTTCATGTCGACGCAGACCATAGCTTCCCAAAGCCGCTGACGCGGCTCCGGATCTTTGTGACAGTAGCGTCCGGTTGTGGCGCACTTCTGAACCGCGCCGGGATTGTCGGCGGCTCCCACTCCTGAGAGGATGGAGCGACGATGAGCAAGACAACGAACAAATTTTCAGTTGAGGTCCGCGAGCGTGCTGTTCGGCTGGTCCTGGATCACGAGAAGGATCACCCGTCGCGATGGGCGGCGGTGTCGTCCGTAGCGTCCAAGATTGGCTGTTCGGCACATACGCTGAACGAATGGGTCAAGAAGGCCGAGGTGGAAAGCGGCAACCGCGCGGGCATTCCGCTGGATGTGCTGGAGAAACTGAAGGCGCAGGAGCGGGAGATCCGGGAACTGCGCCAGGCGAATGAGATTCTGCGCAAGGCATCGGCGTATTTCGCGATGGCGGAGCTCGACCGCCGACCGAAATGATGCTGGGCTTCATTGATGCCCACCGCCAGGAATACGGGGTCGAGCCGATTTGCGACGTTTTGCCAATCGCCCCGTCAACTGTGCGTCTGCATGTGGCTCGCAAGGCTGATCCGGCCAAGCTGTCGGCGCGGGCACAGCGCGATATCGGCCTTAAGGCCGATATCCGGCGGGTGTTCGATGAGAATTTCCAGGTTTATGGGGTGCGCAAGGTGTGGCGGCAGTTGCAGCGCGAGGGCATCCAGGTAGCGCGCTGCACGGTCGCGCGGTTGATGCGGGAGATGGGCCTGCGGGGCGCCATTCGCGGCAAGCCAGTGAAAACTACCATTGCCGACAAGGCCTTACCCTGTCCGCTGGACCGGGTGAACCGGCAATTCCGGGCCGACAGGCCCGATCAGCTGTGGCTTTCCGATTTCACCTATGTGTCCACCTGGAGCGGGTTCGTCTATGTGGCTTTCATCATCGACGCCTTTGCCCGGCGGATCGTCGGCTGGCGGGTGTCCCGCACGGCCGACGCCGGCTTTGTCCTGGATGCCCTGGAGCAGGCCCTGCATCAGCGCCGGCCGGTGGGGAAGTCCGGATTGATTCACCATCCGGACAGGGGCAGCCAATATTTGTCCATCCGGTACACGGAGCGGCTGGGCTTGGCCGGCATCAAACCGTCGGTCGGCAGCGTCGGCGATTCATACGACAATGCCTTGGCTGAAACCGTCAACGGCCTCTACAAGGCGGAGGTCATCCACAGGCGGGGACCTTGGAAATCCTTTGAAGCCGTGGAATATGCAACCCTCGAATGGGTCGACTGGTTCAACAATCGCCGCCTGCTCGAACCAATCGGAAATATTCCGCCAGCCGAGGCTGAACAACGCTATCATGACGCCGTGAGCACTCAGCAAATGGCGGCGTGACTCACGAACAATGGCCGCCGACAATCCCGGCGCGGTTCACTTCCGCCTGTGAACCGGCCCCTCCACCGATCCTCAATGGTTCTATCCGATCCTTAGCGGACCTTTGACCACGAGCGCAAAGCGCCAACACCGGACGCGCCGCTCAGTCGAATGCGGATGGAATGTTTACCCCAATCTCTGCATCGATCATTGCTGATCGGCAGCTTCCCTATTGTTTTCGGGAATCCATGCCGAAGGGATCAGAAAGTCTACGTCACTACGCCAGTTGGCAACCTCCACAACTCCGTCAATGGCTCCCCAAGCGTGTTGATCAGCATGATCTAGTATTATAATTTGTAGGTGCCCGCCAAATGCAGCATTGGCTCTTGCTAAACTTGAGAAGATGCGGATCGTGCTTTCGATATCCGATAGATGACGCCGCCTTCTCGGATGTTCATCAGATTGCCCCTCTTCCTTTTTTTTGATGAAACCCTCAAAGGTGTCGCTTGGAAAATAAACTTGGCTTGGCTGATCGATCACCAAGAACGTCGGAACTGGGTTGTTGATCCCTCGGTTGAGAAACACTCCGTGAAGCGCCAGCAACGCTGCCAGATGGTAGGCCATCCAGTTTTCGCCGCTGCCAATCTCCCATAAATAATCAGGTCGGGTCGCCCCATCACGCTCAAACCTAATATTTAATTCACGCTCGTCTAGGACAGGTTTCCCTTCTGCGCCTGATACGCCGAGCGCTTCAATAAATTTGGGAATGTAGGCTGATATCTGATTGTGCACACGTTGAGCTCGGCGCTGCCGCTCCTCTTCATTTGCCAACGCGTCGAAGTCACGAATTTCCTTACGCAATGTGTCAGCGCGGTCGGCTAGTCCACCTTCGCCTTCGACCTCGCTCAACATTCGGAGGGCCTGCTCGGTCGAACCAATGAATCGGTAGACGCTTTCAAGGCTTTGGCTCTGGCCGCGCTCCGCATCCACCTCTGCTTCAAACCCCTGACGTATCTGCCGCAAGGCCAGGAGGTCGCGCTCGTCCTTCAGGAGATTTTCCTGGATCTTAACGATGTCGCGGTCAACCATGGGCTTCGTGGAGGTCGCGCCGGCAGACAAGGCCGAAAGTTCGGCAATTGGACCATCAAGTTCCGCAAGCGCCTGCTTCGCAATGTCCGTTTCAGAGCCGCAAAGAATGCAGCTTCCTGCGGGTGTGTGCGCCTTAAACCATCCAACTCCAACGACGCTGGCTGATTGCTCCCTCAAAATCTCATCATAGTCGTAGACAGAGCACGAAAGGCTTCTGAGCTTCCGAAGACGACGCCGATCCGAGGCGATCTTGACGTCCAGTGCTTGCTCACGGTTTCTGATCTCTTCCAGACGATTGACAGCAGCCGTCACCCGCCCCGCTGCGGCTACCGTTCGTCCGCCAGCTCGGACCACCTCTCTGAGCAGCTTAATCAAAGCGGGCAAATTGTCTGGAGGCTCGCCTGGAGGCAATAAACTCAGTTCCTGGGCGCGGAAGAACGCTCCATGTGCTGTGGCGCGCCAATTGTCGATGGCGTTGCGGCGCGTACGAAGCTCGGTCTCGACCCGCCGTAGTTCGTCACGCAGGAGCCGTATCCTATGGGTCCGGACAAGATCGTCGTTGGTAATCACGCCCATCGCCAACGGAAGCACGTGCTGTAGTTTGCTGCGATGATCGGATGAATCGGCCTTGAACAACAGCGTGTAGGGATTGGCGACAACATGCTGCGGCAGGAGATTGAAGGACGCCATATCCCGAAAGCTCGCTCGATCTTGAGCACCTTCCGGTACAACGCTTAGGTTGGACAAACCCGACAACGCATCGAACATCGCTTTGAGGCGTATGGTGTTGGTCGTTGCCGTCGGACGTCGCGGCAACGGGTTCTCCGTGTCCGTGCCTTGTTGAAGCCAGATGTCTTCAGACACTTGGCGGGCTGCCGGCTTGGGACGCGCGATCCGCATGAGCCCGACGTCGGTTTCTATTTCCAGGCCATACCAGGAGGCCAGATCACGGATGACGCCAACCGGGATCGAGCATGTACCTGAGCCAAGAACATAGTTGATGATGTCGATGATCGACGATTTTCCCGTGCTGCTCCAGCCGGTGACAATGGAGACGTGAGACGGATCAAAGGTCAGCACCCTTGGTTCGTGATTGGGATCTTCGGGCCAGATGATGACCGACCGTATGAACAGCTTCATGTCTTAAAACTCTATGGTCAATTGGCGCTGAATGATCTCGAAGGGCTCCGCTGCGAACCACGCTCCGAGCCGCTTCGCTGCGGCAATCATTGGGCCAAGGGGTGAATTTGCCTCGCGAAGAGCGGCTGGCAGGTCGGTGCCGCCGTTTGCCCGGAAAGTTGGAAATCCTTTACCCCCATCACGCTGAAGCAAGCCCGAAGAAACGCCCAGTTGGAGGCCGCGCAACGCAGCCGGCATAGCGGCTTCGACGCGTGTCTGGAGCCCTCCAATGAGATCGGGACGTTCAACTAGGACTTTCAAGAACCGGCTGTCAAAGTTCATTCCGTGAATTTTCTCGACGGTTTCCTGATGGAAGAGCAAGCCGGTACTCACCAGAAAAATTGGCAAGGATGGGGACGCGCCTTCGGATATTTCGCTATATTTTCGCGCTAAATGCCAGTAGAGCCGTGCAAGCAATGCCGGGTTTCGTGCCAGCAATTCTTCGTGGTCATCCCTCAATTAAGTCTCTCTTCTGGAATGTTGGATCCCACCAGACCTCGTCTTCGTCCGCAAGACGATGATAGTGACCCGAAGTCATGTAGAGTTCGTCACAAGTGTGGCCGTCGAGATTTTCGCGATGCTCATAAGTCACATCAGCCAACACGGTTTGGCCAATTTCCGTCTTCGATTGGCCGGCGAGTTCGCGCTTCTTGCGGCGCATCACCCCTGCCCATCGCTCGCGCAAACGTCCCGAACGGTGCCTCCATTCCGCATCCGGCACGTCGCCCGCCCGCACAAGCCGGTGCTTTTCCATGTTGAATTTCAAGAAATGATCGACGGCTTGAACTACATCCTCATTTTCGGCATCGATCCTTCCCAGGTGCTCCACAAAATTCTTCGAGAGCGCACCTTTCCTCACCTCTTCGTCGATAATGATCTCTGCGGAGGCACGGGGAAGGAACCGGCTGTTAGCCTGCTTGGTTTGCAAAATAAAGCTCTGAGTAAGGATTTCTTTTCGGGTGATCACACAGATCCGCCCCTCGGAACAATCAATGCGAACGCGATTCGTCAACCAACCAAACAAACCATTGAAAATATCTTCAGCATCAGCACGAGGATTGAGGCCCAAACCATTTGCCATCGAGCTCCGATCACTGGCCGGCTCACAAGATTCCACGATCTCTATCTTAGAGACTATCGCCTCTAAAACATCGTTTTCCCGCACCAGTACGTCGTCTATTATCTCTTGAATTTTCGATGAACTGCGCTTGCTGCCAATTTTGCGCAGGGCTTGAACGACTTCAGCCGCGCGCACCTGACCGGCGCATCGCTGCTTCAGCAACAACGCAACTGGCGATGAGACCCGTTGGTTCACGAAGAAGATGTAATGCATGCAGTGCCCGCCGTCGGGCGACTCGTGGTGCCTGAGCCAAATCTGCAAGGTGCGCCATACCGCACGAGTGCGGTCGCCTAGAAGGCGTCCCGTTGCACGGGTCGAACTCTTGTCTTGTTCGAGAAGGACGACCTTGCCCTCCTTCATAACAGCAACGTCGTCAATGTGCTCGACAGCGACAGCAATCTCCCCGCTCGCCGCATGCGCGAGGTGGTGGAGGGCCCTGTCCAGCTGAAGGATGTAGCCTGCGGCCTGGGCGGGTGCAGTGTTGTCGGCCGATCGTCTCAAATTCGCTTTTACCGATGCAGTTTCGCTCAAAACAATGACCAATTGTAAGTCATTTTCGCTAAGATGCAATCGACGGCTCATGAAGCCCAGGGCAATCGCTTGAGAACGAGGGGGATTCCGGTACGGTGCTTGCTGTGATTCATAGAGAGCCTCGAATCGGAGGCTCATCCCATGCAGGCACGGTCGCTTTGGGATCATTTTTCGGCGTTGGAGGATCCGCGCCAGGCTTGGAAAGTGGTGTATCCGCTGCCGGAAATCCTATTGGTGATCCTGTGCGGCACGATGGCGGAAGGAGAAGATTTCGTTGAAATCGAACGCTGGGCGCCGCGCAAAGAGGCTTTTCTGCGCAGCCTTTTGCCCTTTGAGCGAGGTATTCCCTCGCACGATACGCTCAACGACGTGATGAACGCTCTGCCAGCCAAGCTGTTTTCCGCCTGTTTTTCCGCTTGGGTGGCGGATCTGCGCGATGGCGCACCGGACATCGTCGCCATCGACGGCAAAACCTCGCACCGGGCGCGGCGGACTGAGGAAAGCCCGCTCCACACCGTGTCGGCCTGGGCCAGCCGCCAGCGTCTGGTCTTGGGGCAGGAAGCCGTGGCGGCCAAGAGCAACGAAATCACCGCGATCCCGGCGCTGTTGGAGCGTCTTGAACTCAAAGGAGCCTTGGTCACCATCGACGCGATGGGCTGCCAGCGGTCCATTGCCGAAGCCATCCGCGCCAAGGACGCCGATTATCTCCTTGCCCTCAAAGACAACTGGCCGACCCTGGCCGAAGACGTGCGGTTGTTCTTTCATCAAGAACCGCAAGACGCCTTCGACCGCCATGAAACCACCGATGGCGACCATGGCCGGATTGAGATCCGGCACCACGCCGTCAGCCATGACGTCGCTTGGCTCACCACCAACCGTCGCTTTCCCGGCGAACCCCGCTTCCCTGGCCTCGCCATGATCGGCATGATCGAGGCCGACGTCGAAAAAGACGGAAAAATCAGCACGGCCCGACGCTATTACCTGTCGTCAGCGCCGCTGTCCGCCGCTCAGTTCGCCCGAGCCGTCCGCGCCCACTGGGGCATCGAAAACCGCCTCCACTGGGTCCTCGACGTCGTCTTCCATGACGACCTCATGCGCCTGAGAACCGAAAACGGACCCGCAAACATGGCTGTGATCCGTCATTCCGCTCTCAACCTCTTCCGCGCAATTCCTGACAAGGCAAGCCTGAAAGTCCGACGGAAAACAGCCGCTTGGGATGACGACTACCTGCGAAAAGCCATCACTCAGGCGGGCGGATAGCTTTCAAGCGATTGCCCTGTCATGAAGCCGTTCACAGAGCAGCTCCGGCTTCCGGTCAGGGATAGATTCTGCGCGCCTTTTGGAACTGGACTGCGTCTACCCCGGCGGCTTCCTCGAAGGTCATTAGCGACAGATGCAGGGGAAGGCGGAAGTCATCCGGATCGATTTGCCGGCGAAGTGCATCAGCCTGAGCATCGTTGATGCATAGGATCAGGAGGTCAATGTCCGAGGCAGCAGCTGCTTCGCGGTCGATTGAGCCGAAGAGGTGCCACGCGCTTCCGTTTGCGGTCGCCCCCAGGCTGACCGCAAGACTGACGAGGCTTTCCACGATTCGCTCACGGATCATCGTGCGAGGCACCTCAGCATCTCCCCGAATATCAGGGCTTCGGCCCCCATTGACTCGGCAGCCTGTCGAGCTTCCGGTGTGATAGCACCATAGCTGGTTGTTTTGACTGCGATGTCGAACTTCCCATAACGCTGCCGTACGTTTCGAACATCCTCGGCGCTCATATTGTATGCCTCGACGAGCGCAATCGTCAGGCTGTCGCGGGCACCGCGGTGTGCCACGAACACCGCGTCGTAAAGACGAGTGACGCGGTGCACCTTAGAGTGATTCCGGATCGCCTTCTCGAAGAAGTCATGGGTCTGGTTGCGGTATCCCGGCACATAGCCGGTCCGGGCCGCCTTCCAGATCTCACCCATCGTGCCGAAGGCCGCGGGTGTCGCATGAACCAGCCCGATCGCCGACCCGCTCCACATCGCCTTGGAGGGCACGTTCACAATGAACGATGGCTTCGTCACATGGGAGAGCGCGGGCCGCACATGATCGGGCAGGACAATGTTCTGTTCGCCAATTACCGCCACCGTAAAGGTTCCCGCATCGTTATGCCGGATAAGCAGGAATTCCTCATCCGTTCGCCCAACCAGTTCCAGTCCATTATGGCCAGAGCCAATCCGGTCGGCCACCCAGTCGGTGACGCTGTCTACCATGTTTAGTCCTCCAAAATATTCGTCATAGAAATGGGAAAGCGTGAAGCGTCCTCCTTGATCTGCTCGATGTGATAGGCATAAAGATCGTCGATATGTTGGCGGAAAAGCTCAAGGGTGTATTTCTCAGCGCCATGGAGTAGTGCCCGGTTAGCATCCAAAACAGCGAGCACCCGATTGTTGTTCGGCAGGATGCGTGTGAGCATCTTACGCTGCCAGCGCTCGGCCGCGCCGCTCTCGGGATTGACTGCGGCGTCTATGTGGGGGCCATAATGCTCAAAGATGGTTCGGTTTTCGTAGAGTAGCGGCTCAATTGCAGCACGCGCGTCGGAACGGCGTTCATATTTGACGACACCGAAAATGGCCTTTAGTTTCTCTGCATGGCTGCACTTCCATTTGAACATCATTGTGTCAGGATAGGCACATGGAGCCTTGTCAACCTTGGTATGGCAATTCGCGCATAGCAGGATGAGATTGTCGAACGATCCCCGTTGCGCCTTAGTCATTTTGGCATTGGAGCGTGGGCCATTGCCGCTTGCTGCAAAGATATGGGCCATTTCAGCGATATGAACTGATTTACCCTCGGCATCGACGAAGAGTTCGCAAGCACAGCCCGGGTTCTGACAATAGCCGCCCGACGCCGCGAACAGGCGCTTTTGAGTGTGCGCGTCCGGCGAAGCCGCACCTCGAGAGCAGCTCAAATCAAATCTCCGCACTGGTTGTGGCCTCGAGCAGAGGTCATCCGTATCAGGTGAGTTTATATGTGGATTGACCCAGTGAATTGAAGCCGCTTCGCACCACGTACGGGTAAGACAACAGACCCGCCTACGCCAACTCCGGCGGCTCCGGCGGTTCCGGCGGCTCCGGCGGCTCCGGCGGGGGCCGGCGGGGGCCGGCGGGGGCCGGCTCCCCACGGCTCCAACACCATGCTCACAGACGCAGCTAAGTAGACACACCAAAATAACTGCTCTGTTTGTTGCGAGGAAACCTGAATAGCAGAAAGCCATTCAGTGGAATACAATCGCTCAGTTATTTTGGCATGTCTCCTAACCAGCTTCTGATACTGGTACCCGATGGCTGCCTATGTCCGCTGTTGGCGCATAAGAGACGCCACTTATGCCGAGTTCAACATCTGGTTTCCCCCAAAATTACGGGCCGCACGCCCCAAACACACGCGCCTGCCTTGAGAGTCAGAGGGGCGCCGGAACGGGATTGAGCCGGAGCGGTCGAGAGAGCGCCGGATCGGCTCGTCTCGTTTCCGCTCTCCCGAGGCGTTTCCATGTCCGCGTCATTGTTTGCCGCAGCCGTTCCGGCCGCGCCGCCCGCTCGTTCTGTCATCGCCGATCCGGTCGAGGCCATCCATCGGGCGGCGCGCTGCCTCCTGCCCCATCTCGAACAGGGCCGACGGATCAACGCCGCCCTGTTGCGTGACGCCCTGACCCGCGCCTTCGATGGTTCCGACGCTGATGGCGCTTGGGACTGGAAGACCGCCTACGAGGCTGGCGAAGCGGCGACGGTTCTGTTTCTGCGCAAATACGGCGCGGCGCTGTTCCGCACAGCCGGTTCTCCGGCGGCGGCCCTGCCGCTGTTGGCTCGAATCGCCGGGTTGCTGCCCACCCACACCCGCCGCTCCGAGGACAGCCAGAGCTACCAGCAATTTTCGACGCCGAT
Source organism: Azospirillum sp. FG154 (assembly GCF_057809575.1). Lineage (NCBI taxonomy): Bacteria > Pseudomonadati > Pseudomonadota > Alphaproteobacteria > Rhodospirillales > Azospirillaceae > Azospirillum > Azospirillum sp. FG154. Next base: position 173,299 of record NZ_JBMDKF010000009.1, read on the forward strand.
CCCCTTGGGGCTGGCGGTGGCCACGGCGGCGGCGCTCACCCCCGCCGACCGGGTGCTGGAACCCTCCGCCGGAACCGGCCTCCTCGCCATCTTCGCCGAGATCTCCGGGGCCGCCCTTGCCCTGAATGAATTGGCCGACACCCGCGCCGGGCTGCTCGCCCGCCTGTTTCCGGCGGTCGCCGTCACCCGCTTCGACGCCGCCCAGATCGACGACCATCTGGCCACCGACATCAGTCCTACGGTCGTGCTGATGAACCCGCCCTTCTCGGCAACCGTCCATGTCGCCGGGCGGAAGGCCGACACCACGCTCCGCCACATCACGTCGGCGCTCGCCCGGCTGGCCGATGGCGGTCGGTTGGCGGCGATCACCGGCGCGGGCTTCGCACCGGACGCGCCCGCTTGGCGCGACGCCTTCGTCCGCTTGCAGGAACGCGGGCGGGTGGTGTTCACCGCCGCCATCGACGGCGCGGTCTACGCCCGGCACGGCTCCAGCGTCGACACCCGCCTGCTGGTCATCGACAAGCGGCCCGCCGACGACCCGACCGCCTTTCCGCCCTCCCCCGGCGTCGCCCCCAACGTCGCCACCCTGCTGGGCTGGATCGCGGCCCAACTGCCGCCGCGCCTGACGCTGCCCGGCGGCGGTTCCACCCTCAAACCGGAGGCCCTGTCCCCATCCCGCCGCCCCATCAGCTTTCGGCCCGCCAGAGTGGCCCGCCACCCCGCCGCCGATGAAGCGAAAGCGGTCGATCTCGCTTACGAAACCATCGACTGGTCCCCGCCCGAGGGCGTGCGCCTCACCGACGCCCTCTATGAGGAATACGGCTTGCAGTCGATCCGCATTCCCGGCGCCCAGCCCCACCCCACAAGGCTGGTGCAGTCGGCGGCGATGGCTTCGGTGGCGCCGCCCAAGCCCACCCATCGGCCACGCCTGCCGCCCCGCCTGATCGACGACGGTCGGCTGTCCGACGCCCAGCTCGAAACTGTGATCTATGCTGGCGAGGCCCATGCCGACCATCTTGCCGGGGCGTGGGTGGTGGACGCGACCTTCGACAGGGTGTCGGCGGCTCCAGACGATGCTCCCAACGCCGTGCGTTTCCGCAAGGGCTTCATGCTGGGCGACGGGACCGGGGCCGGGAAAGGCCGCCAGTCGGCGGCCATCATCCTCGACAACTGGCTGCGCGGTCGCCGCAAGGCGCTGTGGATCAGCAAGTCCGACAAGCTGATCGAGGACGCCCAACGCGATTGGTCGGCGCTGGGGATGGAACGGCTGCTGGTCACGCCGCTGTCGCGCTTCGCCCAGGGGCGGCCGATCACCCTGTCGGAAGGCGTCCTTTTTCTAACCTACGCCACGCTGCGCTCCGACGACCGTGGCGACAAGGTTTCGCGGGTGCGCCAGATCGTGGAATGGTTGGGGGCCGACTTTGACGGCGTCATCATCTTCGACGAAAGCCACGCCATGCAGAACGCCGCAGGCGTCGCGTCCGACCGGGGCGATCCGGCGCCCTCGCAGCAGGGGCGCGCCGGGCTGCGCCTTCAGCACGCCCTGCCGGACGCCCGCGTGGTCTATGTCTCGGCCACCGGCGCCACCACGGTCCACAACCTCGCCTACGCCCAGCGCCTTGGCCTGTGGGGTGGCGAGGATTTTCCCTTCGCCACCCGCGCCGAGTTCGTCCAGGCGATCGAGGCGGGCGGCGTGGCGGCGATGGAGGTGCTGGCCCGCGACCTGCGCGCGCTCGGCCTCTACACCGCCCGCTCGCTGTCCTACGACGGCGTCGAGTATGAGTTGGTCGAGCACGCCCTGACGCCGGAACAAGCGGCGATCTACGACGCCTATGCCGGGGCCTTCGCCATCATCCACAACCATCTCGACGCGGCGCTGCGGGCCGCCAACGTCACCGGCGACAGCGGAACCTTGAACCGACAGGCCAAGTCCGCCGCCCGCTCGGCCTTCGAGAGCGCCAAGCAGCGTTTCTTCGGTCATCTGCTGACCGGCATGAAGACGCCGACCCTGATCCGTTCCATCGAGCGCGACCTTGAACAGGGTCACGCCGCCGTGGTGCAGATCGTCTCGACCGGAGAGGCGTTGATGGAGCGCCGGTTGGCCGAGATTCCCACCGAGGACTGGGCCGACATCCAGGTGGACATCACGCCCAGGGAATATGTCCTCGACTATCTCGCCCATTCCTTCCCGGTGCAGCTTTATGAACCCTTCACCGATGGCGACGGCAATCTCTCGTCGCGGCCGGTGCGCCGTGACGGCCAACCGGTCAACAGCCGTGAGGCGCTGGCCCGCCGCCAGGATCTGATCGAACGGCTGGCCGCGTTGCCGCCAGTTCCCGGCGCCCTCGACCAGATCGTCCAGCGCTTCGGCGTCGATCTGGTGGCCGAGGTGACGGGGCGGTCGCGCCGGATCATCCGCAACGGCCACCGTTTTCAGGTCGAAAGCCGGGCCGACGCCGCCAACCTCGCCGAAACCCTGGCCTTCATGGACGACCGGAAACGCATCCTGGTGTTCTCCGACGCGGGCGGCACCGGACGGAGCTATCACGCCGACCTGACGGCGAAGAATCAACGGCTGCGGGTGCATTACCTGTTGGAGCCGGGTTGGAAGGCGGACGCCGCCATCCAGGGGCTGGGGCGCACCAACCGCACCAACCAGGCCCAACCCCCGCTGTTCCGCCCCATCGCCACCAACGTCAAGGCGGAAAAGCGCTTCCTGTCCACCATCGCCCGCCGCCTCGACACGCTGGGCGCCATCACGCGCGGCCAGCGGCAGACCGGCGGGCAAGGGCTGTTCCGGCCCGAAGACAATCTGGAATCCTCCTACGCCCGCGACGCCCTGCGCCAGCTCTACCAGTTGCTGGTCCTCGGCAAGATCGACGGCTGCCCCTTGTCGGTGTTCGAGGCGGCGACGGGCTTGACGCTGACGGACGAGGGCGGCCTCAAGGATGTTTTGCCGCCGATCACCACCTTCCTCAACCGGCTGCTCGCCCTCACCCTCGATTTGCAAGGCGTGCTGTTCACCGCCTTCGAGCGTCTGCTCGACGCCCGCATCCAGGGGGCCATCGCCAGCGGCGCCCATGATGTCGGGTTGGAAACGCTGCGGGCGGAAAGCTTCACCGTCACCGAACGCCACAGCATCCACGTCCATCCCAGGACCGGGGCGGAAACCCGCCTGCTGACCATCCGCCAACGGCGGCGCAATCACCCGCGCCGCCTGGAGGAGGCGTTGGAGGCGTTGAGCGATCCCCGCGCCCGCTTGCTGGTCAACCAACGGTCGGGTCGCGCCGCCGTGCAGGTTCCGGCCCGCAGCGTCATGCTCGACGACGGCGAGATCGAACGCCGCGTCCGCCTGCTGCGCCCGATGGAGGTCGCCACCCTGCCGCTGACGGCGATGGCGGAGACCCATTGGGTCGAGGCCGACCAGGAGGCTTTCGCCGCCGCCTGGACCGCCGAGGTGGCGGAGGTTCCAGAGTTCACCGACAGCCTGCTGCGCATGGTCACTGGCCTGCTGCTGCCGGTCTGGAAACGCCTGCCCGCCGGTTCGACACGGGTCTACCGGCTCCAAACCGACGACGGCGAACGGATCATCGGACGCGCCGTTTCTCCCGCCTGGGTGACGGGCAGCGAGGCCATTGACGCCACCACGCTGCTCCCGCCGGACGCCTTCGCCGCTCTGATGGAAGGGCGAACCATCCTCGACCTCGCCGAGGGCCTTCAACTTCGTCGGGTTCGGGTGATGGCCGCCCATCGTCTTGAACTGTCCGGCTTCACCGACGCCATGCGCGAACGGCTTTCCGCTTATGGCCTGTTCCACGAGATCATCGCCTGGAAGCTGCGCCTGTTCATTCCCACCGATGCGAATGGTCCGGTGGTGTTGGCCCGGGTGCTGAAGCGCTTCCCGATCCAGCGCGTCGGCGAACGGGGGGCGGCGTGACGACACGCGGCGACGCCGCCGACCTCTCCCGCCGCCTTGGCGGTCAGGCGGAAGCGGTGTGCCGTCGCTATCTTTCCGCCGGTCGCCGCGAAGGGCGCTACTGGCTGGTCGGCGACATCCTCAACAGCCCCGGACGCTCGCTGTTCGTCCGCCTGACCGGGCCGGAGAGCGGCAAGGGAGCGGTCGGCAAATGGACCGACGCCGCCACCGGCGAGCACGGCGATCTGCTGGACCTCATTCGCCGATCCTGCGGTCTGTCGAACTTCAAGGACGTCGCCGACGAGGCCCGCGCCTTCCTCAGCCTGCCCCGAGAGGCCTCAGACACACCCTCCGCCCCTCGCTCCCCTCCGGCGCCGTCCGGGTCGCGTGAGGCGGCCCGACGGCTGTTCGCCATGTCCCTCCCGATTCATGGCGCCGTCGTGGAGACCTATTTGCGGAATCGCGGCATCACGGCTCTGCACGACGCCGACAGCTTGCGTTTCCACCCCCGCTGCCACTGCCGCCCGGACGACGCCAGCCCGCCCGAGGCGCGACCAGCGATGATCGCCGCCGTCACCGATGTGAGCGGTCGTTTGACGGGCGTTCACCGCACCTGGTTGACCCCCGACGGCGCGGACAAAGCGCCCATCGCCACCCCGCGCCGGGCGATGGGCGACCTGCTGGGCCACGCCGTCCGCTTCAGCGCGGTTCGTGACGTCCTGGCGGCGGGCGAAGGGATCGAGACCATGCTGGCGTTGCGCATGGCCCTGCCCCGCCTGCCGATGGCGGCGGCCTTGTCCGCCGCCCATCTCGCCGCCCTGCGGTTCAGCGCCGGGCTGCGTCGCCTCTACATCGCCCTCGACGCCGACCCGGCGGGCGAGGCGGCCCAGAGCGTCCTGACCGCAAGGGCCGTCGAGGCGGGGATCGAGGCGATCCCCCTGTCGCCGACGCTGGGGGACTTCAACGACGATCTGCGCCGCCTTGGCCTTGACGCCCTCCGCGCCGCCGTTCGGATTCAGATCGCGCCGGAGGATGTCGACCGTTTCATGCGCGGATCGGTCTTGCCGGAGACGGGTTGACCGGAAACCGGTGACGGCGCGCGGTCATCGCTTCGGCGCGACGCTGTCCTGTCCCGCCAAGGCAGCCGCTCCCCGGCCTTCAAGAGGGCGATCGGGCCGCAGGCGTCCCGGCTCCCGCAACGGCTCCGGTCGGCTATTTTCCGGCGGCGCTGCGCGCCGTTCCATCGCGACACAAAATAGCCGCCCTCCGCCGTCCTCCGCTGACGCTCCGGCCCCACTGGGGTGGGGTGCGGGACCGTCCCTGCCTGCGGCTGTCCGTCGCCATGAAGGCCGCGAGGGGCGCGGCCAACCCGGCAAAGGACAGCGCCATGACCACCGATTGTGACCACGAACCGCCGCACGCCGCCAGTTCCACCGCCCACCTTCTCGACGAACTCCAGCTCTATGGCTGGCGTCCTTTCCAGGACGACCCCGATCCCCGACCGCTGCCCGACAGCGCCCTGATCGTCGGGGCCGTCTCCGACATCTTCGACGCCCTGGCCGGAACCCTGGGCGACACCCGACTGGAACCCGACCTCGAAAACCTGCTGTGGTCCGCCGTCAACCTGTTCCACCGCGCCGTCGCCCGGATCGAACGGGAACTGGACGACAACGAGCAGGCCCAGCGGCGCTCACAGCGGGAGCAGGACGGTTCGGAGGTGAAATCGGTGGAGCTGGAGCGCCTGACTGCCGAGGGGATGACCCTGCTCGAACGCCGCGACGCCATGGAGATCTTCCGCGACGCCGCCGCCGAACGGTTCGAGCGCCACACCGGCTCAAGCTGGCGGCCACACGCCGGTTCGATGGTCAGCCACCGCGCCCTGACCGCCGCGATGATCGACAGCCGCGATCACCTCGCCGCCCGCAGGCGGGCCGAGGCCGAGGTCATGCTGCCGCCCGGCCCCAAGATCGCCGTCACCGGCGGCCTCGACTTCAACGACCACCGGCTGATCTGGGACACGCTGGACCGCGTCCGAGCCAAGCACCCCGACATGGCGCTGCTGCATGGCGGCGGTCCGAAGGGGGCCGAGCGCATCGCCGCCGCCTGGGCCGACAACCGCAAGGTTCCTCAGATCGCCTTCCGCCCGGAATGGAACAAGCACGCCAAGGCCGCCCCCTTCAAGCGCAACGACGCGCTGCTGGCGGTTCTGCCGGTGGGCGTCATCGTCTTCCCCGGCAACGGCATCCAGGACAATCTCGCCGACAAGGCCAAGGCCCTCGGCATCCCGGTGATGCGGTTCGGCAAGGGCGGCGCGTGAACGCCATCACACCGCCCTGTGACAAGAGGCGGACGCCGACGAGCGAAGCGGGAGCCTTCCGGGTTCCCGCTCGCGCCGCGCCGTCCGCGTTGGTAAACTCTGTCACGCGCCGTGGAGGTGGTGGAAGGCGCGATCCGTTGGAACCCTTTCACGGAGACGCCGCCATGTTTGTCCTCGGCCCCATCATCGTCCTGAGCGCCATCGGCTTTTTCTGCTGGCTGCTGTTCACTCTTGCCGTATACGCCCTCCCCGCCGTCGTCGGCGTCCATGTCGGCGTCTGGGCCTGCCAGACGGGGGCCGGGCTGTTGGGCGGCGTCATCGTCGGTCTGCTGACCGGCGGAGCGACCTTCGGCGTTGGGCAATGGTTGCTGATCGCCGTGCCCTGGAACTGGGCGCGGCTGCTGATCGTCGCCATCTACACCGTCCCGGCGGTCGTGGCTGGCTACAGCGCCACCCACGGCGTCACCCAGATGGCCATGCCGTCCCCCGTCTGGCAGACGGTCTTCTCCGTCGTCGGGGCCATCGCGGTCGGCGTCACCGCCCTGCTGCGGATCAGCGGCATGACCGCCGTCACGGCGCAGCCGGGGACATGACCAGGGCCTGCATTCCACCCTGCCCGCCCGGATAGCGGAACCAACGGACGACGGCATACAACCACACCCGTCAAGCCGTCCGGTGGCACGAGCGCACCGAAACGGTTCGTCGCCCGCCCCGGATTTGTCCTCATCCGCCGGCCCCGTTCTGGCGGACACCCTCATCCCGCACCGCCCAGCGCTCACGGTGGAACCTGGGGTTTCACGGCAGGGCTGGCAAGAAGGGCGATACGGTTCTCGCCGTCCTGGGCGGGAGGAGGCCCCCGTCGGATGGGAGCGCCGTCGGTCTTGCTGGCCCCGGTGGTGGTCGCCATCGTCTCCCTGACCATGGCCGTCCAGTCCGGTCTCCCCAAACGGCCTCTCCGATGGGCTGATCTGGCCCAAGAGCGGCTGACGCCTCGACCGCCTATGGCGCAACGGCGGCGTTGAAACTTTCTTCCCCTGGGCTGCGCCCATTCCTCGCGCCTCAAGAAAGTTCCCCCCGCCGCCGTCCTCCGCTGCGCTGCGGCCCGCAAGGGGTGCGCCGCCAGTCGTCCTGGGCCGGGCGATCACCATCGAGGCCGCATGGGGCGGCCCCGAAGACAGACATCACGGAGACGGATTATGGCGACCATCGGCACCTTCAAGAAGACCGGCGGCAACGACTACACCGGCGAGATCGTCACCCTCAGCGTCCAGGCCAAGAACGTCCGCGTCGTCCCCGACGCCCGCGCCACCGGCGAGAACGCCCCCAGCCACCGCGTCTTCATCGGCCGCGTCGAGATCGGCGCCGCCTGGTCCAAACGCTCCGGCGAAGGCCGCGACTATCTGGGCCTCAAGCTGGACGATCCGAGCTTCACCGCGCCGATCTACGCCAACCTGGTCGGCGACGAGGATGGCGAGGGCTTCAGCCTCATTTGGTCCCGCCCCCAGGGCCGCCGCAACGGCGAGTGACCACCCGGACGACGCCCCGCCCGGTCCATCCGGGCGGGGTCGGCCATTCCCTCACGCAGGAGCGCAGATGATGAGCCGCTACGACATCGAAGCGGACGACGCCGTCCACAGCCACCTTGACATCGCCATCGGTTGGGATCGCCCTCTCGGCACTTACTTCGTCCAGGTCCTTGACCCGACCCGCGACGAGGGGGAGGACGGGCACGAGATCCTTTGGCGCGGCGCCAGTTTCAGCGACATCCTCGCGGTGGACGACGCCATCGCGCTGATCGCTCCCTGGGCCACCATCCCGCCCGATCTGCGGGCGTTGCTGATCCTCGACCGCATCCGGTCTGTCTGACCGCCGCCGCCTGACGCGCCCTCCGAGGCGCGTCAGGCGGCGGTTTGATGTGGGCGACACGGCCAAGACTCACCGCCGTAGCCGCCAAAAGACAACACCGTCTGCTCAGATCGCCCCAGTGTGCCAGGCGTCAGCCGGACGCCTCAAGGCCGCGCGGCCCCTCCCATTTTGTTGGGGATCGTCGAAAACGACGCCCCCCAACAAAATCGGCTCCTCCGCGCGCCGGCTGCGCCGGTCGCAGGCGCGAGCCTTGACCCGTCCCCCTCCCGCCCAGACGCGGGCGTCGTCTTTCACACCCGTCGAGGGAGATGACGATGACGCTCGAACAGCACATCGAGGAACTGCGCGCCGAACTCCGACACGGCGCACGCCAGGAGCGCCGCCAGATCGAACGTGAGCTGAAGGCGGCCTGCGAGGAACTCGCCCGCCGTCTGGCCAGGGAGCCGCGATAGCGCCTCCCAAACCAGCGGCGCCAGGGGGTGGGCGGAGCGGCCCGACCTGTCCGACCTACCGGGGCAAAGCCGAAAAGGGATCGATCACATCGACGCCCAATGGCGCGAAATGCCGAAGATTGCGGGTCAGGATGGTCAATCCGTGATGCCGCGCCGTCGCCGCGATGGCGATGTCAGCGAATCCCGGGGCTTGGCCTTGACCCCGCGCCTGATCGGAAAGCCGCCCCGCCACCCGGGCCACCGCCAGATCGAATGGCAGGATGCGGCGGCTGTAGAGATGCAGCAGCGCCTCCAGCCACGCTTCCAGATCGGCGGCCTTGCGCGTCGCCCCTTCCCGCCGCAGCTTGGCGACGCCGTCCTCGACCTCCGCCACCGTCACCGCCGACAGGTAAAGCCGCGCCGACCGCTCGTCCATCCAGGCCAACAGGTCGGTCGACGCGACCTTGGAGGGCGCGCCAGCGGACAGGACGTTGGTGTCGACCAAATACACGGGCGGCGACCTCAGAAGCCGGAGTCGCGCATGGGCGCGGCGTCGCGCGTCGGCACGTCCTCGGGCGTCAGCGGCGCGCTCATCAGCAAGCGGCCAAAGGACGGCGCCTGGGACAAGCGCTCCCATTCGGCAAAACTGAGAACCACCGCTTCCCGCTTGCCATGCCGGGTGATGATGGCGGGTTCGCCGCGCACCGCGTCATCGATCACGGCCGACAGGCTGGCCTTGGCCTCCCGAAGCTGAATTTCACGCATGAGCGCCCCCCCGCAAGATGTGACCACTGTGGTCATATGGGGTCCTGCACCCCCCGAGATCAAGCCGGATCGCCGTCGGTCGAACCGAAAGACGGGCGCATCCGGCCAAGGCCGGACCGGGCTCTGTTCCGCCGGTTGTCCGGCTCCACGAAGCCCCGTGCCGGGTCTTCGCGCCCAGGGCGTGGCGATCCCTTGCGCAAGGCGGGCCGAACCGGCGCCGCGCCGCGAACCGGATGGCCTTGAACGCGCAATCGATTAGAATACCCCATAGGAAGGATACTCTTATGCCTCAAAGCTATCTGGACGAGCCGCCGCAAAGCGCAACACTCACACCGTATGACCGTGAGCATATGACGTTGTATCTGCGTCTGCTGGACGCCGCCACCGACGGCGCGCCGTGGGAGGAAGCCGTTTCTGTCCTGTTCGGCCTTGATCCCCGTCGTGAACCGGAGCGCGCCAAGCGTGTTCACGACTCCCATCTCGCCCGCGCCCGTTGGATGAGCGAGAGCGGCTATCGTCTTCTGCTCCGTTAAGGCTCCCCCAAGCGATCCTGTTGCCGCGCTGGCGACGCCTGTTCACGCCGCGCCCTCTTCAACGCGCGGTTTTGCCCGCCAAACTGTCCTTGCGGGCACCGAGATGTGCGGTGTGGGATGTGGAGATGACCATGACTCCGGACACCTCACAATGGCGGGTTGCGGCAAGCTATGATTACATCGGCGCCATCTCCGCAGCCGAACTCGCCTGGGAATGGCTGCGTCGCAACACCCGCTACCAGATTGACCACCGTGACCATGCCCGGACGCTGGCGTCCCAGCAACGCCACAGTCGCGACACGGTGACGTGGCCGACCTGTTGGGGGTTGCGATTTCCCGATCAGACCCAGCGCGCGCGCCATCGACACGCCAATCTTCTGGACGCCGTCCGACCACACCGCCGTCGTCCTGCTGGTCCCCACCCCGTCCGTCCTGCTTGACCAGGCCGTCCATTTCCAAGCGCTGACGGTCGACGAAGGGCGAACGGACGACCTCGGCCTGCATCTCCATGTCGACCTTGGCGACGGCGACCGGCTTCAACTGCTCCGGCTTGCCCCAGCCACCGCCAATCAACCGCTCGCCGCCCTGGTTCCTCTCGACAACGATGGCCCGGATCGGTTGGTCTCCATCGCCCGGCTGCTGCGCGCCCGGCTCGGTCGCCCGATTCCCTCCGACACCCGTCTGACCGCCCAGCAACGCCGCCGCGCCCGCCACATGCTGCAAGCGGTTGACGGGCGGATGAGCGGCGCTGGCTACCGCGACATCGCCAAAACCATCTTCGGCGTCGAGCGGGTGAACGACCATCCATGGAAGACGTCGCCGCTGCGCGACCTCACCATGGATTTGGTCAAGGACGCGGTCGCCATGATCGCCGGGGGCTACCGCGCGCTTCTTCGCCGCCGACACCGGGGATCATAGCCCATGGACCACCGGCCAGGGGGTGGGAATTAGGCATGGCTTTCTTCCCCCTCCCCCTTCCCGGCCCTTGTTCGCCACCGTGGCCCCTGCCCGCCGCTGACCACCAGCGGCAACGCCGACAGCACGGAGGCACGATCATGAAGCCCGATTTCGCCAGTCTCCCGCCGCGCTTCCTGCGCACCCCCGAAGCCGCGCAATTCCTCGGCCTGTCCGGCCGCACCCTGGAAAAGCACCGCACCTACGGCACCGGCCCCGCCTACCGCAAGCTGGGTGGCCGCGTCGTCTACGCCCTGGAGGACCTCCAGTCCTGGGCCAACCGTGGCGCCGTCACCTCGACCTCCGACCCCAACGGCGCGCTCAGCGCCGCCAAGCCCCGGCCCGCCACCGGCTTTCACGCCACCGGCCAGCGGCTCCGCTGAGGAGCGTCGCCATGGTTGGCCGTCTTCTCGCTTCCAGCGAACGTTCCCGCCTCGACCCGTTCGTCGTGGCCACGGGCGACGCCGCGCCGCGCGACCAGCGCGACCTGATGGAGCGCCCCTTCTTCTCGCTGGCCAAGGCCAAACGGGTGGCGCCGATTCTCTACGAGGCTGGCGCCGTGCGCGTCGAAGTCTTCGCCGTCGCCGAGCACGGGATGGCCACCATCTGGGACGCCGACCTGCTGATCTGGGCCGCCAGCCAGATCGTCGCGGCGGAGACGGCGGGGCTGAAAACCTCCCGTTTCCTGCGCTTCATCCCCTACCAGCTCCTCACCGCCGTCGGTCGCCAGACCGGCGCCCGCGACTACAGGCTGCTCAAGAACGCCCTGGTCCGGCTGCAATCCACTGTGATCCGCACCACCATCCGCCAGGGCGAGCATTGGCGTCTGCGTCAATTCTCCTGGATCAAGGAATGGGAGGAGATGACCCGGCGCGACGGTCGGGCCGAGGGCATGGAGATCGTCCTGCCCGACTGGTTCTATCGCGGCGTCATCGACCGTTCCCTGATCTTGAGCATCGACCCGGCCTATTTCCGTCTCACCGGCGGCATCGAACGCTGGCTCTACCGCGTCGCCCGCAAGCACGCCGGCCACCAGGCGCAGGGCTGGCGGTTTGACATCGCTCATCTGCACCAGAAATCCGGCAGCCTCGCCCGTTTGGCGGACTTCGCCTGCGACATCCGCCGCATCGTCCTGCGGCAGGCTCTGCCCGGTTATCGGCTCGGTCTCAAGCGCGATGGCCAACGTGACGTGCTGCGCATCCTGCCGACCGATTTATCCACAGAATCGGTGGATAACCCGGTGGGCAAGTTTCGTGACCCTGTGGACGGCATCGGGACTTCGGGCGTCGCGAGCATCGGGACTTCAGGCGTTGGGCTATCGGGACTTCGGGCGTGCGAACACCCGTTAACCCTCTGGCCTGACATGAGAATTCGCCCTCGTAATAAAGACTCTAATACAGAGTCTAATAAGAGTCTTTGTTGTGGTCCGGACAAACGCAATCCCGACCCGCCCCTGAAACCCGGCACGCAAACGCGTTCGCCTCCCCGCAAACCGGGAGGGCGGCCATGATCGCCGCCCGGCTCAACCAGGGGGATGGAACCGGAAAAACAACGCGGACCAAGCGCGCGTTCACCACCCGCCCTGGCGACGCCGAACGCACGCCCGGAGATACGGCATGACCGACTCAGCCCTCTCCCATTCGCAGGACGCGGCCACGCCACCGGACCGTCTGACGCATGTCAACCTGATCTGGATCGAACAGCGGGTCGAACACTGGATCCGATTTGGCGACGCGGCCGAGGAACGGATCATCGACCGCCGCCGCCGCGTCCTGTCTTTCTCCCCGGACAGCGTCTTCGCCTTCGTCCGCTGGGTCGCCAACGAGCATGGCACGATCCTGTCCCGCGTCGCCATCCTGCGCGCCGTCACGCCCGGACAGCCCCATCAGACCGTGCCCTCGGTGCGGCCCGGCGGCGAAATCCTGCTCGCCATCGGCGGCTGGCCGAAGGTCGAGCGGGTGCTGCAAGCGATCGACGCCATCGAAGCCATCGGCATCGATCCGACCGAGGTTTCCCCCGATCATTGGCGGCATCTCCACAACCGCCTGACCGCTGGTCAGGAGCCGCGCCCCTACAGCCGCCTCCAGCACCGGGCCTTCCTCCTGCGCCGGAGGGCGGCGCCATGACCCGTTTCGGTTATGCCGTCACCATGTGTTTTTCCGTCCTCGCCATCGGCGGCCTGTCTCTGTTGTCGGTGACGCCGCAACTGCTGTGGAACGTCACGGCCAGCGCGCCGGTCGGCCTCTACGCCTTGCGACCGGATGGCGCTCCGGCGCTCGGCGATCTGGTCGTCGTCCGACCGACCGAGCCGCTGGCCGCTTTCCTCGACCAGGGCGGTTATCTGCCCCAGGGCGTGCCGCTGCTGAAGCGGGTGGCGGCGTTGCCGGGACAGACCGTCTGCCGCTCCGGCGTCACCGTCACCATCGACGGAACCACCGCCGCCACGGCGCGGCGCCACGACCATCTCGGGCGTCCGCTGCCGACCTGGAGCGGCTGCCTGACGCTGCGGCCCGGCGAGATTTTCCTGCTCAACCGTCATCCCGACAGCCTCGATGGCCGCTATTTCGGGCCGGTCCCGGCGGCCACGCTGCTCGGTCGCGCGCAACCGCTGCTCACCGACGAGGCTGGAGACGGCGCTTTCGACGAACGCGCGGCGGCGCGCTGAACGCCCCCCCGTGGCCTACGCCCATGCCCATCCTCCCCTCTTCACCCCCTTTCAGGAGCACACGCCATGTCCCAGATCGGTCACTTCACCCGCAGCCCATCCGGCTTCGACGGTCGTTTGCGCACGCTCACTCTCGACGTCTCCTTGGTCCTGGTTCCGGCGACGGCGTCGGACGCCGAGAACGCGCCCGACTACCGCGTCCATCTCGACACGGAAGACGGGCCGGAGGTTGGAGCGGGCTGGAAGCGCAGCAGCGAAAAGGCCGGACATTTCGTCTCGCTGCTGCTCGACGACCCGGCCTTCAGCCAACCGATGCGCGCCAATCTGTTCCAGTCGCCCACCGACAAGACGCTCTGGACGCTGCACTGGAACCGTCCGTCCAAACGCGACGACCGGGGCTGACGTCATGCCATCGCCGTCCCATCCCCTCACCGTCAAGCGGGCCGCCGTCAACCGTGCCGTAACGTGGTCGCGCACCGCCCGGCGCTCCCTCCCCTTTCTCCTTTCCGGCCTGACCTGCCTGCTCAGCCCGCCCGCCTTCGCCCAGGCGGGCGACGCCGCGCAAACGGCGTCCATGGCGCCGCTGGACCGCCATCCGCCGGACGATCCGGTGGCCGCCGCCATCGCCGAGGCGTCGCGACGGTTCGGCCTTCCCACCACCTGGATACGCGCCGTGATGCGGGCGGAAAGCGGCGGCGATCCGCGCGCCGTCTCGCCCACCGGGGCCATGGGCCTGATGCAGATCATGCCCGCCACTTGGGAGGAACTGCGCGTCCGCCATGCCCTGGGCGACGACCCGTTCGATCCGCGCGACAACATCCTGGGCGGCGCCGGCTATCTGCGCGACCTGCTGGACCGCTACGGATCACCGGGCTTCCTCGCCGCCTACAACGCCGGTCCCGGACGCTACGAGGAGCGTCGCAGCGGACGTCCCTTGCCAGACGAGACGCGCGCCTATCTGGCGACGCTTGCCCCCCTGCTTGACGGCGCCGGACAGCATAGCGCCGGACAGCCGGTCCCGGTGGGAACAGAAGGCGCGACGCATCCCCCAACCTGGACCGCCGCGCCGCTGTTCGTCGTGCTGGTGGACCGCAGACCGACCGTCAATCCGGCGCGGTTTGGTCAACCGTCCAACGGCCTGACAGCGGTCTCCGCCACGCGCGATCCGTCCGCCATCCTGCCACAACCGGAGGGGCTGTTCGTCGCTCCGTCCCGTGCCGATCTGTCGGCAAGCCGTCCCCGCGCCCTGACGAACCCTGGCGCGCCAACGGATGGGACGAACGGTCAGGCGGGAGGATCGGACGACCACGACCACCGGACGGCAAGATAAAAGCCGGTCGCCGCGATCATTTCAAGCCCTTGACAGGGCTTGCAATTCCGCGAGCCGGTCGGTCGGAGCGGGGCCGCTTCCGCCAAATTTCCCCATGATGTCAACGGCCCAACCGGCTCCCGGCGAGCAAACCAAAGCGAAAGCCGCCCCCGATGAACAAAGACGACGGTGACGTCAAGGTCCGCCCAGGACGCATCCGCTCCACCCGCTCGCCGCAAGCCAAGAGCTTTCTCAATCAGGTGCTGCGCGCCGCCAAAACGGCGGGACATGTCTCCGGCCAGACGGGCGGCGGCAAAGGCTCCGTTGGGCGTTCGGGCTTCGGGCGCGGACGGATCCGCTTCAGCCGATCCCGCCTGTTCACCCCAACCCGGCGCGTCGTCGTCAAGGCGCGCGTCGTTCGCCACCAGGGCAAAGCCTTCCGCTCGGCCCCGCTCACCGCGCATCTGTCCTATCTCAAGCGCGAGGGCGTCACCCGGGACGGCGAAAAGGGCGTGATGTTCGACGCCGGGTCGGAGCGCGCCGAGGACGCCGCCTTCGCCGAGCGCTGCCAGGACGACCGCCACCATTTCCGCTTCACCGTCTCGCCCGAGGACGCCGGAGAGATGGTCGACCTCAAGGCCTTCACCCGCGATCTGGCGCGGCAGATGGAGGCCGATCTGGGAACCACGCTGGATTGGGTCGCCGTCGACCACTGGAACACCGACAACCCGCATGTCCACCTGCTGGTGCGCGGCGTCGATGATGCCGGGGCCGATCTGGTCATCGCCCGCGACTACATCAGCCACGGGCTGCGCTCGCGCGCCGAGGATCTGGTGTCGATTGAACTCGGCCCCCGCCCCGAACACGCCATCCGCCACGCCCTGGAACGCGAGGTCGGCGCCGAACGCTGGACCCGCCTCGACGCCGAGATCCGCTTCGCCGCCGACGATCTGGGCGGCATCGACCTGCGGCCCGACGCCTCCAGCGAATCCGATTCCGACATCCGCCGCCTGATGGTCGGTCGGCTTCAGCGCCTGGAACGGATGGGGCTGGCCGCGCAAAGCCGCCCCGGCGAATGGGTGGTGGCGCTGGAGGCCGAACAAAAGCTCCGCGACCTCGGCCTGCGCGGCGACATCATCAAGACCATGCACCGCGCCTTCACCGAACGGGGCCAGGACCGTGGCGTCGCCGATTACACCGTCGACTGGATTGGCGGCGACGCGCCGATCATCGGTCGGCTGGTGGGCCGGGGGCTGCACGACGAACTGACCGGCGAAGCCTACGCCGTGATCGACGGCATCGACGGTCGCGCCCATCATGTCCGCTTCCCCAGCGTCGCGGCCTTCGCGCACGCCCCGCCGCCGGGCGGCATTGTGGAGGTGCGCCGCTTTGGCGACCCGGAAGAGGAACGCCCCACCCTGGTCCTGGCCCACCGCTCCGATTTCGATCTGGACCGCCAGATCGCCGCGCCCGGCGCCACCTGGCTCGACCACCGTCTGGTCGAGCGCACGGCGACGCCCCTGGCCATGGGCGGTTTTGGCGCCGAGACGCACACGGCGCTGGATGCCCGCGCCGAGCATCTGATCGCCGAGGGGTTGGCCCGGCGCCAGAAGGACCGGATCGTCTTCCAGCCCAACCTGCTGGCCACCCTGCGGCGACGGGACCTGGACGCGGCGGGCGCCGAACTGGCCGCCAAGACCGGACTCCCCCACCAGAGCGCCGACGCTGGCGACCCTGTTTCAGGCGTCTACCGCCAACGCCTGACGCTGTCGTCCGGGCGCTTCGCGATGATCGACACTGGACTGGGCTTCCAACTCGTCCCCTGGTCGCGCGAGATCGAAACCAAGCTCGGCCAGCGCGTCTCCGGCGTCGCCAAAGCCGGTGGCGGCATCGAATGGAGCATCGGGCGGAAACGGGACTTGGGACTTTGAGGCTCAGAGAATGGCGATGCGGCAGCGATCAAGAACCAGCGCCAGTTCGGGGCAGGCGGACAGCTTGCGCCGTGACCCGGCGGCGAGCTTGAACAGAGCGCGGTCATAGACCGCGATGTTGTACCGCCGAACATCGCGTTGCGCAGCCCGTGCCCGTCCTTCTCCTGTATCTGCGCCCTCCCGCATCCGGTTCCACGACACGCGACCGTCACGGCTTGAAATCACGGTTTCCTTCGGTCGATGTCATGGTCTGTCATGATGGAGGCGATCATGTCCGCCACCAGGATCCTTTGGGGTCAGATTATCGCCGTCCTGCTGATCGTGCTGGCCGCCACCTGGGGCGCCACCGAATGGACGGCCTGGCGGCTCGGCTTTCAGCCTGAACTCGGCTCCCCCTGGTTCACCCTGTTCGGCTGGCCGGTCTATCACCCGCCGATCTTCTATTGGTGGTGGTACGCCTACGACGCCTACGCGCCCGATGTCTTCACCGAGGGGGGCTGCGTCGCCGCGTCGGGCGGCATCTTGGCGGTCATCGTCGCGATCACCATGTCGGTCTGGCGGGCGCGTGAGATCAAAAAGGCCGAAACCTACGGCTCCGCCCGTTGGGCCAACCAGAAGGAGGTGAAAGCCGCCGGTCTTCTCGGTCGGGACGGTTTGGTGCTGGGAAGGCTGGAGCGCGCCTATCTGCGCCACGACGGGCCGGAGCATGTGCTGTGCTTCGCGCCCACACGCTCCGGCAAAGGCGTCGGCTTGGTGGTGCCCTCGCTGTTGACCTGGCCCGGATCCGCCATCGTCCATGACATCAAGGGCGAGAATTGGCGGATCACCGCCGGCTTCCGCGCCAGCCACGGTCGGGTGCTGCTGTTCGATCCGACCAACCCGCGCTCCGCCGCCTACAACCCCTTGCTGGAGGTGCGACGCGGCGCTGGGGAGGTCCGCGACGTGCAGAACGTCGCCGACGTCCTGGTCGATCCCGAGGGATCGCTCGACAAGCGGAACCACTGGGAGAAGACCAGCCATTCCCTGCTGGTCGGCGCCATCCTGCATGTCCTTTACGCCGAGGCGGACAAGACTCTGGCCGGTGTCGCCGCCTTCCTGTCCGATCCCAAACGTCCCATCGAGAAAACCTTGCGGGCGATGATGACCACCCGCCATCTCGGCGAGGCCGGGCCGCACCCGGTGGTCGCCTCGACGGCGCGGGAACTGCTCAACAAATCGGACAACGAACGCTCCGGCGTGCTGTCCACCGCCATGTCGTTCCTCGGCCTCTACCGCGACCCGGTGGTGGCCGACGTCACCCGGCGGTGCGACTGGCGGATCGCCGATCTGGTCGCCGACCGCGCCCCGGCCACCCTCTATCTGGTGGTGCCGCCATCCGACATCAGCCGCACCAAGCCGCTGATCCGTCTGGTGCTCAACCAGATTGGCCGCCGTCTGACCGAGGATCTGCACGCCAAGGACCAGCGCCACCGCCTGCTGATGATGCTGGACGAGTTCCCCGCCCTGGGCCGTCTCGATTTCTTCGAAAGCGCCCTGGCCTTCATGGCGGGCTACGGGATCAAGGCGTTCCTGATCGCCCAATCGCTCAACCAGATCGAGCGGGCCTATGGCCCGAACAACGCGATCCTCGACAACTGCCACGTCCGGGTCAGCTTCGCCACCAACGACGAGCGCACCGCCAAGCGGGTCTCCGACGCGCTGGGCGCCGCCACCGAGATGAAGGCGATGAAAAATTACGCCGGCAGCCGCCTGTCGCCCTGGCTAGGCCATCTGATGGTGTCGCGCTCCGAAACCGCGCGGCCCTTGCTCACCCCCGGCGAGGTCATGCAATTGCCCCCCACCGACGAGATCGTCATGGTGTCCGGCGCTCCGCCGGTGCGGGCGAAGAAAGCCCGCTATTACGAAGACCGACGATTCGCCGAGCGCGTTCTGCCGCCGCCCGATCCCCGATCTTGCGGAGTCTCGTCACGGGGCGATGGTTGGTCGCCCCTGCCGCCGCGCAACCCCGATCCGGGCTTGCTGGCCGAAATCGAGAAAGCCGAGGAAGACGGCGCCAACGGCGGCCTGCGCCGCGAGCCCGACCTTCCCGAGCATGTCGACATCGCCGCGAAACCGCGTGACGCAAAGCCCGTGAACGAGTTCGCCCTGGTCCAGGACGACGCCCCGGAAGACGCCGCCCGACAGCGCCAAGCCCTGCGTCGGCGCATGCAAGGGGTGGCTCGCCAAGCCGCCCTCGATCCCGCCGATGATCTTGGCCCAACAATCTAGGACTGTGAGGCCCCATGCGCAGCCGACTGAACGTCTCTTTTCCTCCGGCCATGCTGCGCGAGATCGGCGAACTGGCCGACCGCCGCAAGCTCTCCCGCTCGGCCATCGTCGAGGCCGCCGTCGCCTCCTTCCTCTCCCCCGACGGCGCCGACCGGCGGGAGGCGGCCTTCACCCGCCGCCTCGACCGGCTGTCGCGTCAAGCCCAGCGGCTGGAACGCGATCTCGGCATCACCGCCGAAACCCTGGCGCTGTTCGTCCGCTTCTGGCTGACCGTCACCCCACCCTTGCCCGAGGACGCCCAGGCCAGCGCCCAGATCAAAGGCCGGGCGCGTTTCGAGAATTTCATCGAGACCTTGGGGCGGCGGCTCCAGAAGGGCCAAAGCTTCCTGCGGGAGATTCCCGAGGATGTTGACGGGTGGGAGTCGGAACTGAATGAGCAAGGGGGCGAGGGTGACGCTTAACATTCGCTCCTGGCTTCACCGTCGCCCACCCTCGCACGTCCTCAACCGTCAGCAATTCCGCCAATCCCCTGTCTTTGCGCGCCAAGGCCCTACTACCACCAAGCCCATGTTGCGCCTGACTGAATTCTGGTTCTTCTAATCATCCCCGTCACCGATCCCACCCTCACGGGATCGGCCCAGACCGGGGATGATCATGACCCCTGCCGCCACCCAGTCCGAAGCCTTCGCCCGCAGCACCCGCATGCTGCGCACCGCACTGGGATCGGCCATCGCGGCCTTCCTCGAAGACCCGGCCGTCGTCGAGGTGATGCTCAACCCCGACGGCAAGCTGTGGGTGGATCGGTTGACGGACGGGCTGGCCGACACCGGGGCCACCCTGCCGCCGACCGACGGCGAGCGCATCGTCCGGCTGGTGGCGCATCATGTCGGCGCCGAGGTTCACCCCGGCGCCCCCCGCGTCTCCGCCGAACTGCCGGAAAGTGGGGGGCGCTTCGAGGGACTGCTGCCGCCGGTGGTCGCGGCCCCCTGCTTCGCCATCCGCAAACCGGCGGTGGCGGTGTTCACCCTGGACGACTATGTCGCCACCGGCGTCATGGCCGCCGGGCAGGCCGAAACCCTGCGCCGGGCGGTCGCCGCCCGCAAGAACATCCTGGTGGCGGGCGGCACCTCGACCGGCAAGACCACCCTGACCAACGCGCTTCTGGCCGAAATCGCCACGACCGCCGACCGGGTGGTGCTGATCGAGGACACCCGCGAGTTGCAATGCCGGTCGCCCAATCTGGTGGCGCTCAGGACCAAGGACGGCGTCGTTTCGTTGTCCGATCTGGTCCGTTCCGCCCTTCGTCTGCGCCCCGACCGCATCCCCATCGGCGAGGTGCGCGGGGCCGAGGCGCTCGACCTGTTGAAGGCCTGGGGCACCGGCCATCCCGGCGGCGTCGGCACCATCCACGCCGGGTCCGCCCTCGGCGCGCTGCGTCGTCTTGAACAGCTCATTCAAGAGGCGGTGGTCGTCGTGCCCCGCGCCCTGATCGCCGACACCATCGACCTCATCGCCGTTCTGGCCGGTCGGGGACGGAATCGCCGCCTGGTCGAACTGGCCGAAGTCGCCGGTCTCGATCCCCTCACCGGCGACTACCGCGTCCTGTCCCTCACCGCCACTGGAGACGTCTCATGAGCCGATTCGCCCTGCGCGTCCGCCGCCATCTGGCGACCGCCGCCGCCGTCACTTTTGTTGCCCTGGCCTGGACTCCCGCCGCCCACGCCTCGGGATCCTCAATGCCGTGGGAGACGCCGCTGCAACAGATCCTCGAATCCGTCCAGGGGCCGGTCGCCAAGATCATCTCGGTCATCATCATCACCGTCACCGGCCTGACGCTCGCCTTTGGCGACACCTCGGGCGGCTTTCGGCGGTTGATCCAAATCGTCTTCGGCCTGTCCATCGCCTTTGCCGCCTCCAGCTTCTTCCTGTCCTTCTTCTCCTTTAGCGGCGGAGCGCTGATCCGATGATGGACGCCAACCCCGTTCCCGGCTTCCACGTTCCGGTCCACCGGGCGCTGACCGAACCGATCCTGCTGGGCGGCGCGCCGCGCGCCGTGGCCATCGCCAACGGGACCCTGGCCGCCGCCATCGCGCTGGGCCTGCGGCTGTGGATCCCTGGCCTGATCCTCTGGGTCGTCGGGCACGCCGCCGCCGTCTGGGCGGCCAAGCACGACCCGCAATTCGTCGAGGTGGCCCGCCGCCACCTCCGTCACCCGGCCCATCTCGGGGTGTAGGCGATGCTGAACCTCAGCGAATACCGCCATCGCCCGGCCAGTCTCGCCGATGTCCTGCCCTGGGCGGCGCTGGTGGCGCCGGGCGTGGTGCTCAACAAGGACGGCAGCTTTCAGCGCACCGCGCGCTTTCGCGGGCCGGACCTCGACAGCGCCACCCCGTCCGAACTGGTCGGCGTCACCGCCCGCCTCAACAACGCCCT
Source organism: Azospirillum sp. FG154 (assembly GCF_057809575.1). NCBI lineage: Bacteria > Pseudomonadati > Pseudomonadota > Alphaproteobacteria > Rhodospirillales > Azospirillaceae > Azospirillum > Azospirillum sp. FG154. Next base: position 194,687 of record NZ_JBMDKF010000009.1, read on the forward strand.
GCGCCGCCTTGGCTCCGGTTGGGCCTTGTTCGTCGAGGCCGACCGCCGGACGGCGACGGACTACCCGGACAGCCGGTTCCCCGATCCCGCCTCGGCCCTGGTCGATCTGGAGCGGCGGGACGGTTTCGAGCAGGACGGGCTGCATTTCGAGAGCCGCTGTTTCCTCACCATCCTGTGGTTGCCGCCAAGCGACGAGGCCGGACGGGCTGAAGGCTGGCTCTTTGAGGGCAAAGCGGCGCGCGGCGTCGATCCGTGGGACTGGCTGCGCGGCTTCATCGACCGCACCGACCGGATGCTGCGCCTAATCGACGGTTTCGTCCCGGAGGTGGCCTGGCTCGACGACGGCGAAACCCTGACCTATCTGCATTCGACCATCTCCACCAAGACGCAGCGCGTGCGGGCGCCGGAGATCCCGATGCATCTCGACGCGCTGCTGGCCGACCAGCCCTTGATCGGCGGGCTGGAACCCAGGCTCGGCGCCGCCCATCTGCGCACCCTGACGGTGACAGGTTTTCCCACCGCCACCCATCCGGGGATTCTCGACGACCTCAACCGGCTCGCCTTTCCCTACCGCTGGTCCACCCGCGCCATCCTGCTCGACAAGACCGAGGCGACAGCGCTGTTGACCCGCATCCGCCGCCAATGGTTCGCCAAGCGGAAATCGATCGCCGCCATCCTGAAGGAGGTGATGACCAACGAGGCCGCCGTCCTGGTCGATTCCGACGCCGCCAACAAGGCCGCCGACGCCGACGCGGCCTTGCAGGAGTTGGGCGCCGACGATGTCGGGCAGGCCTACGTCACCGCCACCGTGACGGTCTGGGACGAGGATTCCGGTCTCGCCGCCGAAAAGCTGCGGCTGGTCGAGACGGTCATCCAGGGCCGCGACTTCACATGCATGCCCGAATCCCTGAACGCGGTGGAGGCCTGGTTGGGGTCGCTGCCCGGCCATGTCTACGCCAACGTCCGTCAGCCGCCGGTCAGCACCCTGAACCTCGCCCACATGATCCCGTTGTCGGCGGTGTGGGCTGGGCCGGAACGGGATGAGCATGCCCAAGCCCCGCCGCTGTTCTTCGCCAAGACGGAAGGGTCGACGCCGTTCCGCTTCGTCCTGCATGTCGGCGATGTCGGCCACACGCTGGTGGTCGGCCCGACCGGGGCCGGAAAGTCGGTGCTGTTGGCCTTGATGGCGTTGCAGTTCCGGCGTTACCCTGGATCGCAGGTCTTCGCCTTCGATTTCGGCGGGTCGATCCGCGCCGCCGCGCTTGGGATGGGCGGCGACTGGCATGATTTGGGCGGCGACGGCGGCGTCGCCCTCCAACCGCTCGCCCGCATCGACGATCCGGCGGAACGGGCGTGGGCCGCCGCCTGGGTGGCCGGGATTCTCAGCCGGGAAGGGGTGACGGTGGACGCCGCCGTCAAGGAGCGTCTGTGGTCGGCGCTGGGATCCCTGGCCTCCTCCCCGGAGCAAGAGCGCACCCTCACCGGCCTCGCCGTGCTGCTGCAATCCACCGCCCTGAAACAGGCCCTTCAGCCCTATTGCGTCGGCGGCCCCTTCGGGCGGCTGCTCGACGCCGAAAGCGAACGGCTGGGCGACGCCGACGTTCTGGCGTTCGAGACCGAAGGGTTGATCGGCGGCGGCGCGGCCCCCGCCGTGCTGACCCATCTGTTCCACCGCGTCGAGGGGCGGCTCGACGGTCGCCCCACCCTGCTGATCATCGACGAGGGCTGGCTGGTCCTCGACGATCCCACCTTCGCCCAGCAGCTCCGCGAATGGCTGAAGACGCTGCGCAAGAAGAACGCCAGCGTCGTCTTCGCCACCCAGTCGCTCTCCGACATCGCCGACAACCCCATCGCCCCGGCCATCGTCGAAAGCTGCCCGACCCGCGTCTTCCTGCCCAACGACCGCGCCATAGAACCGCAAATCACCGCCATCTACCGCCGCTTCGGCCTCAACGACCGCCAGATCGCCATCATCGCCCGCGCGACGCCGAAGCGCGACTATTACGGACAATCGCGCCAGGGCAACCGGCTGTTCGAGCTGGGTCTGGGGCCGGTGGCCCTCGCCTTCTGCGCCGCCTCCGGCAAAGCCGACCACGCCGCCATCGACAGGGTGATCGCCGAGCATGGGCGCGACGGTTTCGCCGCCGCCTGGCTGCGCGAGCGCCGCCTCGGCTGGGCCGCCGACCTCATCCCCAACCTGACCAACCTGGAGGCCGCGCCATGACCAAGCGCCGTTCCCGTCTGTGCGTGCCGCTGCTGACCGCCGGACTGACGCTGTCGTCCGCCCAGGCCCTGACGGTCTTCGACCCGAGCAACTACGCCCAGAACGTCATCCAGGCCGCCCGCGCCCTGGAGCAGATCAACAACCAGATCGCCTCCCTGACCAACGAGGCCCAGATGCTGGCCAATCAGGCCAGGAATCTGGAACGCCTGCCGACCTCGACGCTGTCCGGCCTGCTGACCTCGGTTCAGCGCACCCAGCGCCTGATCGCCCAGGCCCAGACCATCGCCTACGACGTCGAGCGGATCGAAACCGCGTTCTCCGGCCCCTACGGCGCCGCCGCGCCGTCCTCCTCCGACGCCGCCCTGATCGCCGACGCCCAGACCCGTTGGAAGACCTCCGTCGGCGCTTTCGAGGATTCCCTGAAGACCCAGGCCGTCGTGGTCGGCAACATCGACGACGCCACCGACGCCATGACGGCGCTGGTCTCGGCCAGCCAGTCGGCCAGCGGCGCGCTCCAAGCCGCCCAGGCCGGGAACCAGCTCCTCGCCCTGCAATCCCAGCAGCTCTCCGACCTGACCGCCCTGCTGGCGGCCAAGGCGCGCGCCGACGCTCTGGAACAGGCGCGGACCGCCAGCGCCGAATCCCAGGGCCAAGTTCAGTACCGGCGTTTCTCCACCCGCAGCGGCTACGCCCCCCACGCCGTGACCATGTTCGGGGAGTGACCCGCGATGAACAACGTCGGCGTCATCGACCTCTTCCTCGCCACCTTCACCACCTCCATCGACAGCGGCTTCGGTTTGCTGAAGGGGGAGATGGCCTCTCTGTCGTCGACGCTGATCGCTCTCGACGTCACGCTGGCGGCGCTGTTCTGGGCCTGGGGCGCCGACGAGGACGTCGTTCAGCGCCTCGTCAGGAAAACCCTCTCCATCGGTTTCTTCGCCTATCTCATCGGCAACTTCAACGGCCTCGCCAAGCTGCTGTTCAACAGCTTCGCCGGTCTCGGCCTGCTGGCGGGCGGCTCCTCGATCGGCGCCGCCGAATTTCTTCGGCCCGGCCGCCTCGCCCAGGTCGGGCTGGACGCCGCCCAGCCGCTGCTGGACGCGGCCAGCACCATGATGGGCGTCACCGCCTTTTTCGCCAACTTCGTCCAGATCGCCGTCTTGATGGTGTCCTGGCTGATCGTGCTGGTCGCCTTCTTCCTGCTCGCCGTCCAGCTCTTCGTCACCCTGATCGAATTCAAGCTGACCACGCTGGCCGGCTTCGTGCTGATCCCCTTCGCCCTGTTCGGCAAGACGGCGTTCCTCGCCGAGAAAGTGCTGGGCAACATCGTCGCCTCGGGCGTCAAGGTGATGGTGCTGGCGGTGATCGTCGGCATCGGAACCGGCCTGTTCGGCCAATTCACTGCGGGTTATGGCTCCAGCCACCCGACCATCGAACAGGCGCTGTCCGTGGTTCTGGCCGCCCTGGCCATGCTGGGTTTGGGGATCTTCGGCCCCGGCATCGCCACCGGCCTGGTCTCCGGCGCGCCGCAGCTTGGGGCCGGGGCGGCGGTCGGCGCTGGCCTCGCCGTGGCCGGGGTCGCCGCCGGAGCCACCGCCGCCGTCGCGGGGGGAGGAGCCGCCCTGGCTGGCGCCGGTCGCGCCACCGCCGCCGCAGCGCAAGGCGCCGCCCGCACGGTGGGCGCGGCCTCCAGCGCGTACGCTCTCGGGTCCGCCGGACAATCGGGCGTGGCCGGGGTGGCCTCCGGTCTGGCCGGGGTCGGCAAGGCCGCTGGACAGGCCGCCGCCGCTCCGATCAAACACGCGGTGAAGAGCGCCGCCGACAGCCTGAAAGAGCAGCATCAGGCGGGCGCCCGTTCCGCCGTCGCCGCCACCGGCGGGGCTTCGACCATGGGCGCCGTCGCCGACGCTGACGGCGCCACAGCCACGTCCGCCCCCGACACGGCCACATCCCCGCCGGACTGGGCCAAACGCCTGCGGCGCAGCCAAACCATGAGTCATGGCGCTTCCGCCGTCGCGCACGCCATCCGCTCCGGCGACAGCGGCGGCGGTGGTCATTCCGTCGATCTCTCCGAAAGGGACCGCTGATGACGCCCTTCCATTGCGCCTCGGCGCGCTACGGTCGCACCCCCGAACCGGAAACCCCCTACCAGAAGGCCGCCCAGGCCTGGGACGAGCGCATCGGCTCGGCCCGGGTCCAGGCCCGGAACTGGCGGCTGATGGCCTTCGGCTGCCTGTCGCTTGCCGCCGGGTTGGCCGGAGGGCTGATCTGGCAGTCCGCGCGCGGCAGCGTGGTTCCCTGGGTGGTCCAGGTCGACACGCTGGGGGAGGCTCAGGCGGTCGCTCCCGCCGAGGCCGATTACCACCCCACCGATCCGCAGATCGCCTGGCATCTGGCCCGCTTCATCGACGAGGTGCGCGGCGTCCCGGCGGACCCCGTGATCGTCCGCCAGAACTGGCTGCGCGCCTATGATTTCACCAACGCCGCCGGCGCCGCCGCCTTGAACGATTACGCCCGCGCCGAGGATCCCTTCGCCAAGGTTGGCCGCCAGCAGATCGCCGTCGACGTCTCCAGCGTCATCCGCGCCTCCCCCACCAGCTTTCGCGTCGCCTGGACGCAGCGCCGCTATCAGGACGGGGCCTTGACCGACACCACCCGCTGGTCGGCGATCCTGTCGGTGCTGATCCAACCCCCGCAAGACGCTGACCGGCTGCGCAAGAATCCGCTCGGCGTCTTTGTCACCGCCATCAACTGGTCGAAGGAGTTGGGACCATGATCCCTGTCCGCGCTGTCGGCTTGCCTGCCCTGCTGCTGCCCGGCCTGCTGCTCGCCGCGTGCGCCGGAACGGCGCCGCCGCCGGACATCCGTTACGACGACGCCACCCCAGCGACAGCGATCCTGGATCCGCCGCCGCCCGTCACCCTGGTTCCAATCCCGGCCCCCCTGCCCTTGCCCGGCCAACTGAAGCGGATTCCCGGCGGCGCAGCCCCACCGGAACCCGGAACCCCAGCCCTCCGCGTCGAGCAGGCCAACGCCGCCGCCCGTGTTCAGCCGGTCCGCGACGGCTTCATCAACGCGATCCAGGTCTACCCCTATTCCAGCGGCGCCCTCTACCAAGTCTACGCCGCCCCCGGGCGGATCACCGACATCGCCTTGCAGGAGGGCGAGCGGTTGGCGGGGGCCGGTCCGGTCGCCGCCGGCGACACCGTGCGCTGGATCATCGGCGACACCGAGAGCGGCGCCGGGGCCGCGACAAGACTCCACATCCTGGTCAAGCCGACACGGCCCGACATCCAGACCAACCTCCTCATCAACACCGACCGCCGCACCTACCATCTGGAGCTGCGCGCCACCGCCGCCACCTACATGGCCTCGGTGTCCTGGCAGTATCCCGAGGATCAGCTCATCGCCCTGCGCCGCCCGAACAAGGAGGCGGACGCCCGACAACCGATCGCCACAGGCGTCGACATCGCCTCGCTCAATTTCCGCTACGTGATCGATGGCGACGACGCGCCATGGAAGCCGGAGCGCGCCTTCGATGACGGAGCGAAGGTCTACATCGAGTTCCCCTCCGGCGTCGCCCAGGGCGAGATGCCGCCCCTGTTCGTGGTCGGTCCGGCTGGCGGCCCGGAACTGGTGAATTACCGGGTGCGGGGCCACCACATGATCGTCGACCGCCTGTTCGCCGCCGCCGAACTGCGCATGGGCGACGAACACAGCCAGCGCCGCGTCCGCATCCGCCGCATTGACGGAAGGCGGCCATGACCACGCCAACCACCGATCCACCTCCCCCCGCGCCGCAAGCGCCGACGGCGGAACCAAACCTGCGCCTGCGCGCCGAACATCCCCGCGTGACCCGGCTGTCGCGCCGTGCGCTGGTCGTGCTGGGCGGAATCTCCGCCCTGGCGGTCGCCGCCACGCTGGGGTACGGCCTGCAAAGCCGAAAGAACGCCGGACCAGCGCCGGACCTGCTGGGAGCGCAGGGCCGACCTGCGGCGGAGGGCTTGGCCGGACTGCCGCAGGATTACGCCACCGTGCCGAAGCTCGGACCTGCCCTGCCCGGCGATCTCGGCAAACCGATCCTGAGCGCTCAGAACCAGGGCAAGCCGGTCAGCGTTCCAACGCAAGGCCCCTCCCCCATCGAGCAACGCCTGGCCCAAGAGACCGAAGCGGCCCGCGTCAGCCGCCTGTTCGCCCAGACCAGCCAGAGACGGGAGAACGCCGTCCCCCCGCCGCGAACCGTCGATACGGAAACCGTCAAGGCGAACGGCACGCCTCCCGTCGAGGCGGACATCTCCCAGACCACGCAGGACCGCAAGCTGGCCTTTGTCGCGGGTGGCGTCGACCGCCGCGCCGATCCGGCGTCACCCTATGCGCTGCAAGCCGGGGCCGTCATTCCAGCCGCCCTGATCACCGGCATCCGCTCCGATCTGCCCGGCCCGATCATCGCCCAAGTCACCGAAGCGGTCTATGACAGCCCCACCGGCCGACATCTTTTGATTCCCCAAGGCGCACGGCTGATCGGCCAATACGACAGCTCCGTGGACGTCGGCCAAAGCCGAATTCTGCTGGTGTGGACCCGCCTCATCCTGCCAAACGGCAAATCCATCGTGCTGGAGCGCCAGCCCGGCGCCGACCCGCAAGGCTATGCCGGGTTGGAGGACGGTGTCGATCACCATTGGGGGGCGCTGCTCAACGGCGCGTTGCTCTCCACCCTGCTGAGCGTTGGCGCCGAAGCCGGATCCTCCGGCCAGGACGACGCCATCGTCCGCGCCTTGCGCCAGGGGGCCTCCAACAGCGTCAGCCAGACCGGCCAGCAGATCGTGCAGCGTCAACTCAACATCCAGCCGACCTTGACCATCCGACCCGGCTTCCCCGTTCGCGTCATCGTCACCCGCGATCTCGTTTTGGAACCCTATGGAGGCTGACCCATGGACAGGCTGAAGCTGACCGTCATCCCCGACGACAAGCCGGTGAAACTGACCATCGCGATGCCAGCGGCGGTGTTCCGCGACCTCGCCGCCTACGCCGAGGCGATCCGCCGGGAGGGCGGACAAGCGGCGGGGCCGGAACCGGCGACGCTGATCGTCCCGATGATCCAGCGCTTCATGGCGACAGACCGGGCGTTCGCCAAGGCCCGTCGCAAAAAGGTCGGCCCGCTCGATTCTCCGGGTGAATTGTAGAGCAGGGCTTGGCCCAACCTCACTCCATCGGAATATTGCGCAACAGGCAATCGACGCAGCGGGTCGACAGGATCCGGCCCAAACGCTCCTTCAGCACGGCAACCCGATCATGACTTGCGGCGCCCGCTTCGGGTTTACCATCCTCTTGCGGTTCGGAGCGATCCATCCGGGCCACGCAGTCCGCGCAGGGTTTCGCCAGCACCCTGGCCAGACTGAGGAAACGCCGCAAGGCAGGATTGTCGTTCTCCGGCAGCCACACGGCATGAAAGAACAAGCTTTCACCACGGATCGGTCGGTACGCCACCCCACGAAACGGCTCGGTCGCCCGCGCCTCGCCCACCACCGTCACATCCGCGCCGTCCGCCACGACATGCATCACCGTGTCCCGGTAAACCGCCAACAGAGCGACGTTCGGCTGGACGCCAAGACCCATGAGCCGCTTCGTCACACACTGTTGAAGCTCCGGCCCTGGAGGCGTCGCGCTGAAGATCAGACGCCGCCCGTCGAGATCGCTCCATTGAACGCTTTCCCGATGACAAAGGGAGTTGTTCGTCGCCATGGCGACGAAGACCCGCTCGCTCCACAGACGGACGCTGTCACACCCCTCGCCCTCGACGGCGTGAGCCAGAAAAGCGATGTCGAGCCGATTCTGGCGGATGGCGAGAATATGGTCGACCGTGCTCGCCTCGGCATAGACGGTTTCCACATCGGCATAAATCGCCCGATGGACGTTGATCAGCATCGCTGGAAACGCGCTGGTCGGCGACGACAGCACACCAATGCGCAGGATTCCCTCCCGCCCGGCGCCAGCAACCTCGGCTTCATGCAACGCCTCATTGAGATCGGCCATCAGCCGATCCGCACGCTGGATGAATCTCTTTCCCGCGAAGGTGAGCTGCACACCATGGGAACGCCGATTGAACAGGGAGGCGCCGATCCTGTCCTCCAAATCACGGATGCAACGGCTCAGAGCCGAGACTTGAATCCCCAGGATCGCCGCCGCGCGGCGGAAGCTCCCCTGTTCCGCCGCCGCGATGGCGTACCGGAGATGGCGCAATTCGATCCCGCTGTCCATCGCCCCCTCTCGACAGGACGTTCACGCTGACGCTCCCTTTGGTAGCGATGGGAGAGCGCAGATTACCCCCCCCCCTCGATTATCGACAGAGTTTTCTCATGAGCTGCGACTGTTGGAGAGACTTGCCAATTGGCAGAATAACGTGGTTCCGCCTCAGCCATTGGGACAATTTTGATGAATCTGAACAGGTAGGTGCTGTTAAAATAGGCGGCGTTCACGAGTCTGAGGGAAATTTGTCAGACTACCTGGGCGGCATGGTGCCTTTCGAGGCGGTTCTCCGACAAAGGGAAACTCCAGTACGCACCGCAGGAATGAACGGAACGTTCGCCGCCGATCACGCCGCCGCCGAGCCATACGCCTGCCGACCCTTCCGCCTTGCAGCATGAAGGCCCCCCAGGTTTGCGACGGTCTCGTTGGAAGAAGCTATCGCTATTTTTAAACAATGGAGCTCTGCGAATCGGCCCGCCAGTCCAACGGATCATCCTACAAGCCAAGAGCTCCAGCTGATCCTTCTCCTATCAGCTCCGGCGCCACAGGAAATCCGTTCTGCTGCCGGATCCTCCATTTCCCAACCATTGTCGCCCGCTTCGCCAAACAAGGCCATGACACGTTGCCACCGGTAACAAGGTCGATGAAGGCGGAGTCAAAAGATTGTGCATGATATTGACCGTCTCTCCATTTGCGCGCAATTTTGGAAGCGTGGCAGAGGGGAAGCCAAGATGCGGGCGATTGGGTACAGTTTTCTAGCTGCGATTATCGGGTTCGGAGTGGCTGGTGCGGCCGGTGCCCGAGATCTCTCGTTGTCTAACGACGACATCCGCTCCCGCATGATCGCGGAATCCATCAGGGGCTATGCCGGCAACTGCCCATGCCCCTTCAGCACCATGCGAAATGGACGGCGTTGCGGCGGCAACAGCGCCTACAGCCGACCGGGTGGCCAGAAACCGCTCTGCTTTGCGGACGATGTCTCCCCAGCGATGATCGAGCGTTACCGCAAGACTCACGCCCAGCCAACTGCGGGCTAATCGGCATGTTGAACCCCTCACGAATCAGCCTTGGAATCGCTCTCGGGTTGCTCGGCACCTTGGCGGTTACACCGGCGTCGGCGGACGGCGTGCCGAACTGGATGCGGGACGCCGGTAACGGTCCGCATCCGTTTCGGGCCTTCCAAGTGCAGGAGAACGGCCAAATCGCCGCCACCGCCATCATCGGAGGCACGGCGTGGCCGCTGCGCTGGAAGCTCCGGGGAATTGAGACACCGAAGCCGGGCGGGTTGGCAGAATGCTCCGACGAACGTGAGCGCGCCGCCGCGATGGCGCGCGGCGTCCGCTTCTTGATCCAGTTCAAGCCGACCTCGATTACCGACATTGCTCCAGACCACGAGCCCGGTGTGCTGACGGGCCGTGTCCTCCTGGACGACGGTCGCGACCTTGGCGACCTGTTGGTCGGCTTCGGCTTCGCGCGCCGCGAAACTGTGGCCCCCTGGCAAGAGCCCTGGTGCGGCTGGTAGGGAGGCTTGTCCCCGTGTCTCTCACGATCATCGCCAACCGCCGCCTCTGGCCAGCAGTGTCGGCGCCCCGCTGGCCCAATGGTTGGCGTGCTCCCGCGTTTCGCCAGCGGTGTCGGGAATGCGGATGGACCAAACCGTCATTCGGTCTTTACAGAACCGGCGGCCTCGCGGAAATAGCGCGTGATGAACAGCCGAACCGCGCCGCTGACTGTCAAGCCCTTCGGACGCATTCGGGCGACCTCGGTGCATAGGCTGTCGATGCCACGTCCCTCCCGCTTGGAAATGTCCTTCAGCGCATCCCAGAGCGGATCCTGGAGACGAATCGAGGTGCGTCGACCGTCGATCTTTATACAGCGCCCTGGAGTGATATCGAAATCCTGGCGCACCTGTCCAAGCGCCGCCTCCATCATCGGCGACAGTGGCTTTCCGGCTGGGCGGGATAATTTGCTCTCCCGACCGCGCGTTTTCCGTCCAGCTCCTTCGCCATCGCCGGATGCGGTTGACATCTTTTCGTTCATGGTTCGACCCATTCGGTTGGCGAGAAGGCCGCTGGTTGGCGCCGTGGCGGTTTGTGACCGCCTCGGTGACGATCCAGCGCGCCGTCAGGTGCCGGTTGGAGTGTCGGAGCTGGTAAATTGGGAGCGGCGGATGATCCCTTTCGCGAGATAGGGGATGCTGAACACGATCACCGCGTAGGCAAGCCCCCAGCCGTATGCCTTGGCGAACACCAAGCATCCGACGACGGCCAAACCACCAAAAATCCGGCTTACGGCATCGCGCCCGAGAGCCACATAGACGGCGACACTGGCGAGATACAGCAGGAAGAAGTTCTGCCCCGCCGTCATCAGCAGCGTCTCCAGCGAGACGATTCCCATGGCTTGCGCGATCAACACCACCCCGAACATCAGCGTTATCCCGCCGACCGCAGCCCGCGGTGTGCCACTTCCATTTACGGCGCCAAGACGGAGGGATGCCGGCGCCCACCCGCGACGGCCGATGTCGAACAGAAGGCGCGACGCCGCCCAACACGCCCCGTTCAGGTTCACCACGATGATGCCCGTCACCAGAACCGCGACGGTCGCACCCGGCGCACGGCCACCGGCCAAACTCTCCACCACCGCGAGGAATGGCGCACCCGCGAGCCTCGGGCTGTCGAGCGGCACCAGGGCCTGCACCGCCGCCGAAATGCCCAGGTAAAGCCCGGTCACGATCAGGAAGCTGAGGATCACGGCGATCGGAAAGTCGCGCTTGGGGTTCTTGAATTCCTCGGCCGTGAAGGCCAGCATCTCCCAACCCGTGAAGGCGAAGAAAGCCAGAGCCGCACCGCTCCACACACCAGACAGCGAGGGTGAGCCCGCGCCGAAGTTGATCGCTTCCCAACGCGGCGCCGCTCCCAAAGCCACCAAAACCAGACAGCCGACCAGCACCATGACCACGATGTCCTGGAGCCGGCCAGCGACCTTCGCGCCAGCCCAGGAGGCGAGGAGGCCTGTGGCGAGAAGGAGCGCGCCCACTGCGGCGGTCAGCGTCGGCGCGGTGGCGGAGTCGATCCCGAAACCCTGGACGATGTAGGTGGCCCCGGTCAGCGCGATGGCCGGGATGCCCAGCGCAAAGGTGCCCAGCAGCAGGTAGGAGGTGCCGATGGCCGCCCCAGGGAAGGCCTCCGCCACGAAGCCCGACACGCCGCCAGCGGACGGAAAACGCCGGCCCAGACTGGCGAAGACCACCAGGAGCGGTGCGACGATCACCGCGTCCAGGCACCACGACCAGAGCGCCCACCCCCCAGCCTGCTGGTAGACCAGCCCGGGAAGCGCCAGCATCCCGGCGCCGACGACGATGCCGATTGCCAGCGTCACCGCGCCGAAAAGGCCGATGGTCGGTCGCAGGGCGTTCGAATCAGGAGCGCTCATTGGCGATGATCCTCTCGTGATGGTAGGGAGCCAGAACAGCGTCGTCGGGGAGGTCGAACACGGCGGTCACACGGTCGCCGATCATCACGGCGGGAACGCTTTGCTTTTCGAGGGTCGCTCGCGGGAAGGTCGTCTCGTGCCACGGACACGTGATCGACCCGGTCTTATGGTTGCCGGCGCCCAGGAACAGCGGACCACCGCGGTGCGGACATTTGCCACCGCACAGCAACGGTTTGTGCCCCTCATGGGCGAGCAGGAAGTAGTGGACTTCGCCCGCCAACACGCCGTTGTTCTGCGTGCGATCAAATTCAACGACTCTCATGCCACCAGCCCCAGGCCGGCAGCCTTACGGATGCGGTAGGTGCAGGTGTCGGACAGCACCCTGGTGCCGTGCAGACGACCGCCGGGAATGACGATGGCTTGCCCCGCCACGAGTTCGATCGAATGCTGGGGGCCAACGGTGAACTCGACAGCGCCTTCGGTGATCTCGAACAACTCAGGCTCGTCGTGGATGTGCGGCACCGAGATTTCACCCTTCGGCTCGGTGAACGTCAGTATGTTCGGACCAGTCCAGGCATCCGGATGCGCGGCGCAGTAATCGCCGGCCATGGGCGCCTTGAACAGCCGGTCGGCAAAGGTGAGTTGCTCGATCAGATCCCGGTCGGCCAGCGTCTGGAGCAGTTTGAACTCCTCGAAGCCACGCACGATGTCCGGCAGAATCCACTCCCCGCACCGCTCGACCAGCGGTACGATGACGCGTTCCATCGCCATGCGTCCGTGGTGGACGTCAATTTGCTGGTGCTCGTCAAAATAGCGGGTGTCCACCTCGTCGCCGAAAATATGACGCAGCATTTCGGACTGCTGACGATTGGCCTCAGCAAGCGTCGCCTCGGTGTAGAGCAGCGCGCCGACATAGCGACCGATATGCTTATGATTGCGCGAGACGAGGTGAAAGTAGTTCACCAGAGCCAGCGATGAGGGTAGGAAATATTGCCAGTAGGCGTGCGCCCGATGATCGAGGCTGCGGCTCTTCAATGTGGTTTCGAAGATCGTGGAGTGCTTTGACGACGACACCCCATAGCCGTATTCGTCGATCAGAATCGTGAAAAGTCCTGATTGCGCCGGTCCGTAGTTGCCCAGGACGTTGCGCGCCATGGCCGACGCCTCGGTGATGAAGTCAGACGCCAGTTGCACCAGGAACTCATCGGCGAGCGCCGCCGGATTGCGCGCGTTGAGAATCGCGCGTACGACCGCGCTCTCCCCGGTGTTGGCCTGGGCCAAGACGTGTTCCGCGTAGGCGCGGAACGACCCCAGGCTCCAGTTGCCGGTGATGTCGATTTCGGCGTCGAGAAAGCCGAACAACTGGCGCTCCAGGCCCGGACGCATCTGTTCACCGAGACATTTCAGATCGTCGTCATAGAAGCTCGCGAACGCGTCGCGCCGGTGCCGGTCCATGGTTTCCGGCAGGAACAGCAATTCCGCCTCATAGACCGTGGTGAGCAGGCGGTGCCCGAACAGGGCCGCGTTGCAGGCGACCCGCGACCGGTCGAGCTTGGCCGTCAGGTCGATGGTCGGGGCGTCCTGCGGGCGGAGCGGCCGGTGGAACGGGTTGTCGTCGCTGTGAAACGACAGCGGCTGGCCGAACAGGGGGTGGGCGGAAAACGAAGCCGCCAGACCATTCAGATCGGTGTACGGATCCGAATTGCGTCGGCGGACGGCATGACCAGACATCGCGGACTATCCTCGTCTTGGTGGTGGTGACGAGGACAGTACAAATCTGATTGTCCAGTTTGACCGATCAATGCGTCCAACGGTAACGTCATTTCGTCGGGATGATGCATACAAAGGGGTGCAAATTGGTGGTTAAACATCCTTTGGACGTGGATGCGGTGGATGAGCTGATTCTGTGCCATCTGGAGGCGGACGGTCGGCAATCCGTCCAGGAATTGGCCCGCAAGGCCAAGCTTTCCCGCAGCGCGGTCTACGCCCGAATGCAACGTCTGATCAGTACCGGGGTGATTGCCGGGTTCACGATCCGCCGTGGTGGTGCCATGCTGAAACCAATTGTATCAGCTTATATGTTTCTCTACCTGACAGGACCCATCTGTGAAAAGGTCGCGAAGGATGTCGAGAAAATTCCGCAGGTTAAACTCAGCCAGTCCATTGGTGGAGAGATCGACATGATCTTGACCGTGGAGACAGGAAGTCTTGAGGAATTGAACGATGTCCGAAACCAGATCGAAATCATCAAGGGTGTGCTCAGGGTTCATACGAGCGTCATTCTCAAGGAGCGCTTCAACCGGCTCCGGCGCTGATCCCGCTCGGTCAGTTCATGTTTGGAGGCGCTGCGGTGATGGACGTCGGCTCCGCCTTCGCCTCGTCTTGAATGTTCTTGACACGTTCGGGAGGCGCGACGGCCAGCCGGTTGTAGGAGACGATGAACACCTCGGCGGCTCTACCCAGGGCCTTGGCGCGGGTGGACCGGCAGCGATCCGAGAGCGCTTCGAACATCTCATCCAGGCCCAGGCTCTCCTGCCGACAGATTTCCTCAAGAATCACCCATACAGTGCTGTGCAACTTAATATTCCGAATGGATTTTCCGAGGTCGATCCGACGGATCTCATGTTCGCCTTCCAACCAGGACGAGGCGTTCGTTGGATCCAATTCCAAGGCGGGGGCGGGTTTCGCAGTCATGCTGATACTTTCCATTCCTCTCAGCGGAATCGGCGAAGTCAATGGCGTCATCCCTCGGGTCGCCGCCTGTGCGGAGACAGCAATGAGGGCGAGCGATATCGCGGCGATCATGGACTTGAGCATCATCGCTTGATTCCCCTGCGCTTGGCCATCTGCTGATCGGCGGAATTCATCCGACAGCATAAGCACTTGGGACAGAAAGGGGAACGACCGAGGTTGGTGCATCGAGGGCGGCACGGACATTATCTTCGGATATTTTTTCCTTCATAGGTCTCCTTTTCTGGATTCCCGTTCGGTCATACGGCAACCGATGAGCCGCCAATCTTATCGGTTGGCGCCTGGATTCCGAGTTCGTCGAGGATATGTCGATACTCCGCCAGTGAAAGAGCCCGCCGATCCTCGGCCATAAGACGCAGAGCGGCAAGCCCGGCGCTGGTAAAGCGCGCCCTCAGCCAATGGCCACCGTTGTCGGGAACTCCATCAGGCCGCGGTCAATCATCCCCTGGATGGTTGCGCCTGGCTTCGGCTTGCCCTTCTCCGGCCCCGTGGCCCAGCGCTTTACCAGGATCCCATCGGCCAAGCGTGGTGGAGCCGAGAAGCGCGCCATAAACTCGTGGCGGATCAGCGCCCGCTCCTTTGTCGTCAAGGTCATCTCGCCCATCGCCGCCCCTCAATCCTGTCCCCGCGAGACGCGGAACCAGTGCCCGGCATACTGCCGACACCGCTCGGCCTCCACCCCATCACCTGCGCGTTCGGCGTCGGCCGCCCGTGTGAGCCATTGGCCCTGCTTCTGCAATGCGGATCCATTGGCCTGGGGTGGCGGCCAGCCTGCGGCTGGGTTTGATTCACTGTACGGCCGTGGCTTGGTAAAATTCGGCTTGGGCGGTCGGCCCCTGTTGGGAAACGGGGGCGCCATTCAGGCTGCGCCGTTCATGGCGATCGGCATCCCCGGCTTCTCTCGGTCCGGATCACGCTTCGGTCGCATCGCAATCCGCCAGTTCATAGTGTATCCTGACTTGCTTCCCGAAAGGCTTCAAAGCCTGATTGATGCGGTTCCAGCTGAACAGGTCCAGTTCGCCCCGCACGAGGGAGGACACGACCGGCTGCTTCCACCCGATCCGTCGACCAAATTCGGCCTGCGACAGGCCCTGGTCGTGCAGCCCCTTGCTCACCACCAGCACGGCCTGGGTCTTGACCGCCAATTCCTCGGCGTCGGCCAAGCCGACCTCCTCGAAGAACCCTTGCACGTCAGCCTTCGACATCGACACGCCTCCTCAGTTCCTCTTCGTACGCCGCCCGGATGTCGTTGCGGTCGCGCAGCGAGAGATTGCGGCCTTCCTTGATGAACAGCACGACGGTGACGCCATCGTTGAACTCGACGACGAACGCCGCAGTGATACCGATGGCCCGGACGCCTCTGCGCACCACCACCTTGGTGCAGGGGAAGCCGAGATCGGACAGATCGCTGAACTCGGCCTCGCCGGTGGAGATGTCAGGCCGGTCCCCGTGAAGCGCAACCGCGACCACGACAGCCTGCAAATCCGTCCGCGACAGAGCGGCGAGTTGGTTGCGGACCAGCCAGGATGCGGGGCGGATGCAAGGTGCGCGGGTATCGTTCATGACGGTAACTATAACAGTAACTGTTATATGGCGCAACCTTTCTCCTGACCGTGGGCGGACCCGCCTTGCTCACCTGCCAAAACTGGAGATGAGATCACCCCACCGCCGACCGGGCAGATGCGGTCCAAAAGAAAGGGGCCGGTCGATGGGGTGCGCATATCAGCGCTCCCTTTCGCGACACCCCTTCACGGGAGAACTCTACCTCGCGTATCGCCGGATGCGCGAAAAATCTGATCGCGTCCGGCATGCCGGCGAGCGGATCACCCAGGGCGGCGGCACGTCGTCGGCACCATACAGTCGGCACTAGGCGCAGGGCATCGACGCCGACCTGCTGGCGGCCGCAGTGGAGATCGAAGAGCCAGCCGGGCCAGTGCTGGCCAGCTGATCGCCGCCGACATGCGGGCGAGGCGGCCATGGCCCTTTGCGCGACACCCTCAAGCGTCCGCTTCTGACCCAGAGCGGCGGACCTCTGATGTTGGTCTATGGTACGCCCATCAAGCCATAGTTTCAGGCAACGGAATTAATCCTACTGTGTCATAAAACTTGGAATGGGGTAACGATTTGTTGTAATAAGGGGATTCATGCTTCGTTCAGAGAGGCGGTATGGATCCCCTTGGCACCGCAAAAGGCATCGAATCACGGTTCGCGGCGTATGTCGAGCGCTTGGCGCCGGCTTTGGGCCACGCTGATCGCGCGGCGCCGTTTCGTGCCTATTGCACTGGATTGATCCTTCCAGGCGACCGCAAGAGCGTCGAGCCGATGGCCGCGCGGGTGGAACCGGGACGTGTCGGCGCCGCCCATCAGTCCTTGCACCATTTTGTCGCCAAGGCGGCCTGGGACGATGCCGCTGTGCTGGCCGGGGTGCGCAATCTGGTTTTGCCGGCGCTGTTGGAACGCGGCCCGGTCCGCGCCTGGATCATCGACGACACTGGCATGCTGAAGAAGGGGCACCATTCCGTTGGTGTGACGCGCCAGTACTGCGGCCAGATCGGCAAGCAGGACAATTGCCAAGTCGCCGTGTCGCTGTCGCTGGCAACCGACCACGCCAGCCTTCCCGTCGCCTTCCGGCTGTACCTACCGGAGACATGGGCCGACGACGCGGAGCGCCGGGCGCGGACCGGCGTCCCGGACGGGGTCCTCTTCCAGACCAAGCCCGCCATCGCGCTGGACCAGATCCGCACGACCATGACGGCGGGGCTGCCGCCGGGCGTGGTCCTGATGGACGCAGGCTACGGCAACGACACCGCCCTGCGCGAAGGCGTGACCGCGCTGGGGCTGACTTACGTCGCCGGAGTCCAGTCCTCGCTGACCGTCTGGCCGCCCGGTGTGGAACCGCGGCCACCCAAGCCGTGGAGCGGCAAGGGGCGGCCGCCGAAGCTCCTGCGCCGCGCCCCTGGACATGAACCGATCTCGGTAAAGGCTCTGGCCGAAGGGTTGGCACCGGAGGCTTGGTGCTCCGTCACCTGGCGCGAAGGCACGAACGCGCCGCTGGCCTCCCGTTTCGCCGCCGTTCGCGTTCACGCCGCGCACCGCGACGAGGAGCGGGCGGAGCGTCGCCCGGAGCAGTGGCTGCTGATCGAATGGCCCGAGGACGAAGAGAAGCCGACCAAGTTCTGGTTGTCCACGCTGTCGGAGACAATGTCGCTCAACGCCTTGGTGGAGACCGCCAAGTTGCGGTGGCGCATCAAACGCGACTACCTCGAACTCAAACAGGAACTCGGTCTCGGCCATTATGAGGGCCGGGGTTGGCGCGGATTCCACCATCACGCGACGCTGTGCATCGCCGCCTACGGTTTCCTGATCAGGGAACGGGCGGCGATTCCCCCCTCAGGACCACCTCGCTCCGGGCGCCTCCAAGCGCCTGACCTTCCCGAAAGCTTCCGACCCCGCGGGGCCGCCGCTGCGCCCTGAGCGCCACGTCCCGACGTCCATCGCAACCCTGCGCATCGCAATCGCCAGAATGCTCGCCAAAACCCTTCAGCGATGTCCATGCTGCCATCAATTGCGCACTTTATGACACAGTAGAATTAAGCACGTTTGAGAAATTTGGATCTTGCATAATATCACAACATCGTGATATCACAATTTTGTGATCGTTCTTGGAGATCGAAAATGCCTTCCCCCACGAAGTCGAGTCCATTGCGTGAAGCCCGGTTAAATAGGGGGCTGAGCCAAAGCGATTTGGCCGCTATGAGCGGCGTAACTCAGTCCGCAGTTGCAATGTATGAGAGCGGAGAACGTAAAATCAGTCTGGAGGCAGGTAACTCTTTAGCAAAGTCGCTTGATATTCATGAAGATGATTTTTCGGCGTTTTACACAAGCATGCTTGATTTCTCAGGGGGGCTTAGCTTGCCATCTCAACGCTTGAAGGTGGTGGTTCAACAGACGCACCTCGATACTCTCGATTTGATGGATGCACTTGGGAATGTGCTAGGTGAGAAAACCCGTGATGAACTTCTGGGTGAAGATTTGAGCGGACTAAGCAATGTGCTTAGGCAAGCGCTTGAAATTCGCCTGAAGAGTGCTGGTGAATCTGATCCAAGGGTCCCATTCTTTCGATATTGGCTCGAGCGAACGGAAGCCGGATGTGTCGATCCAGGGTTCAAGACGCTGAGCGAGATTCAACGAGTTCGCGCGGCGGCGCGAGCTAGGTGGTTTGATTATCTGCAACACGGCAACTAGACAGACCTCATGGTCATGAAGGACGCAGCTTGTCTGCTCTTGGCTGATTGCAGCCTGACTGGTGCTGGGAAGATGCCCATCGAAGCGGACTTTCAGCGATGAACCGCCCGGTGCAGACAAGCCGCTCTATCGCTAACGCGGTCTGGCCGATTGTGCTTTGGCAGGGGTCAGACGTCCGGACGCAGATTGCGAACAGTCACTCAGATAATCGTGCATCAACCAACATTCAGAACCGGTCGATTCTATTTGTCGACGTCGTCGAATATCGAGCGGGTCGCTGGAGGAACAGCTGAGGCGGTTGCGTCCTCCTTCTTCTGCGTCACGATATGAGTCCAATCCGTGTCACTGTCCGTCTCTTCATCGTGCTCCCGCTTACGCCCTTCGATTTCTTCAACCGAGCGCCTGATCTGGTCCCGCGCATCTTCGATCAACGCTGCGGCATCAGCATCGACGCCGAAAGCCTCCACGCGTTCCAAAATATCCAAGAGCTTCTTGAAGTGGCTATCGGGCTCTTCGTCGAGATCTGCGACTGCCGCAATTTCGTCGATGCGCTCCTCGAGCGATGGCAGGACCGTCGTGCGTAACGCCATTCCCATGCCAACGAGGCGCAATGGCGACAACAGAGCGAGCATGTCCTCTTCTTCAAAGAAGGAAAAGTCCAGCGACGAGCGCGCAGCCCTTTCAAGCCTGTCCGCCGCTTCCAGCCGCAGGTCGTTGGGTAACAGAGCAAGACAATTTGCACGGCCATAGGTGGTAAGTTGGGAGTCATTTCCAATTGGCTCAGTCCGCCAGCAAGATCGCCGGAGCAACTCCGGAAATTGCTGGACAGCCTTTGCGAAAACAATCTCGCTAGCGCGGTAGGACAGAAAGTGGAACAAAAGCCAATTGCGGTGCGGCTCGTCTGGCGTACGCTCGAGGCGAGCGACCAATGCATCGTCAAGCACGGCTGGTATAACAAGCGCGTCTCGAATGAGCGGCGATCCCTCGCAGGTGAAACTGCCGAGAATGGTATCGATCGGCGCACCGCGAATCAGCGCGGCCATCATATGCGGCTTCTGCCGCAGGATCTCCGTCAACGCGTCCGAGATCGTTGGGTGTGCGAAGGTCCATCTGGGTCCAGAGAGCTTTAGGAAAGATCCTTTCAGCTCAGCGAAGCAATCCTGGATCTTCGTGATCGAGTAGCCGGTGAGTTCGGCGACCGCCTGCGCCGCGAGTGAATCGTGATCGCCTGGATTGAAGCCGCCCTGATGCACATAAACGAGGATGAGTGCCGCTTGCAGTCGGTCGTCCAGCGCGTTGACCGTACCGATAAGATGTTCGGTCGGCGCCTCCATGAACCGGATGAGCGAATTCTCGCGCGGCGCCAGCCCTTTGGTGAAATTCGGGTCTCCAAGCCGCTCGGCAATGCCGGGAAGAAAGTTCTCAACGGCGGCAACGGCCGCGAGATGGGGCTTCACGCTTGATCGCCAGCTCTGGCTCTGCCCGCCAAAATTAACATGATTATAGAGGATCTGCGCTTTCTCCTCGAAGGACAGGTCGCCGACGTCGACGACGGCGCTGCCGTCAGAAAACTGCGCGAGGTTTCGCTGACCGAGTCGGCGTCGCGCTCCTTCATAGATGTGCTTGCGCGAAGTCAGGAGGAAGCGGTTCCCATGATTGATCGCCGCGCGGAGCTTCGAAAAATCGGAAGCCCAGTCTTGGACGTAGTCCTCGCGCAGCACGTTTGAACCAAATGCATCGTCGATCCAGAAGAAGCGGCCCGGGTCGTTCGGATTCCATCCCGCCTCAAAATCGCGCGGGCTCGTCAGGGCGAGGACGGTATTGTCTGGGTTCTCCGAGGCGATCGTGGAAACGATGGCACCGATCGCCGATTTGCCGCTCGACGGATTGCCGAGGAGGAGCACCACGCCATGGTCCGAGATCGCGTTGACGGCGTCGCGATGGGCCTTGGTTGGGACATAGGTCCGCAACTTTGGAACCCAACTGTCGAGCAGTGCCCGGCTCTGTTCGCTCAACCGTTCATCGACGATCGAGGTGAGATCGCCAAGGCCATACACCTGTGGGACGAGCGCACGCAAACGTGCACTGCTTCTTATCACGCGTACAATATATTGGCGGCCCAGAATATGAGGCTTGCGCACGCCAAGGGCGCGCAGTCGCGCGCGCATCGCGGCGGCGACAGGCGCATCCACGCTCATGTTGGTCATGAACGCGTAGGTATCGGCCTGACCTGCCTTGACCAACTCCTCGACGTTGTCGATCTCGCCGGAGAGGTCGCCTGTCTTCAGCGCTTTTCCCGCCTCCGAGGAGTGCTTGCACTGAACCGTGCCAATCGGCGGCGCTTTCGATCCTGAAGGGATAAGGAATACTGCGTCCTGGCCGCCATCCTGGGCCTCCCGAAAAATTTCAACGGGACGACCCAGCACGACTTCACAGACCTGCGAACACAAGTCCTGAAATGCTCGCCACCCGATCGTATGGAGCGCGAGATCGCTCCATGGGCCATGAGCGCGACGGTCATGCGCAAGCGCGCGTTCACTGGAACCCTCCTCGACTTTCATGCTGCAGCTACCGGCGCGTGCTGCCGGGCTTCCCCCGGAAGATCTTCGTCGCGGAAAAAGCGCCACATCGAACGGATAAGGTTCTTAAGCATCTCGCTCTCGCGACCCTGCTCCTTCGCACGCCGCAGTGTCTCGTAGACCACTTCGGGAATCTTCTGCGTGTCATTGCTGGGGTTCACGCCGAACGGCTCGCAGGCCGCGGCAAGACATGCCGCATGCACCCCCGGTGTGAGGTCCTCCTTCAACCGATGTTCCAACGTCGCACCGAAATGCGCATAGCAATCGCCGACGAAATCGACGATCGGAGCGGCGTCGAACACGTTCTCTGGCATTGCGAGCTTGCTCAGAGCAAGATCTGTTGTCGGCGTTCGTTTGTCTTCGCGCAGATTCTGGTCGCAATCCCACAACAGGAAGGTCGGAATGCCCAACTCCCGATAGATCGCGTAGGGACGATCGAGATTGGCTTTGCCTTCGGCCGAAAGGATCGCGATCCCGGCCGCTTCGAAATTCACGCCGAGCATCCGTGCCGTCGCGGTAAGCGCCGCCTTATCGCTACGACCCTCAACCAGAATGACGCCATTGGCGAAGAAACCTTCGGCTAGTTCGGCGCCGAGAATGTGGAGTCGCGGCATCAAGGTCTGTGCGCTGTATGAGCCGGCGGGCTTATCCCAGCCGCGCTCGAGCTTCTGTGCGACGATATCAAGGTCGAGCGCCTGGAAGCTGCATTGCTTGAACGCGCTGTCAGCGCAGACCGAACGCCGGGTAAGCCGGATTTCGTCCGCCTTGCCCATCGAGATGAACATCGGCGAATGCGACGCGAAAATGATCTGGGTGTGCCCCTGGACACCCGGTAGGGTGCCACTGCTCAGACCGCGCAGCACCTCAGCGAAATGCCGCTGCTTGGTTGGGTGCTGATAGAGTTCGGGCTCTTCGATCGCGAGAATCAGGGTCGGCGCTTGTGCCACTACCGCCGCAGCGTCATGCGCTCCGTCGCCGCCACCCGCGAGGGCATCGTCGGCCTCCGGCACCGCCGTGCGTGCCAGATGCTGGAGCAAAGTGAAGATGAACGCGCGCTGGAGACCGTGCCCTTGCCGATCCACCGGCCCGCCGAACCCGTCATCCTTGAGGAGGACGTCCGCCATTGGCAACGGGACCGGCATTTCTCCGATCTCGCGCCAGTTCAGCGCCACTTCGGCGTCTTGGTACAGGCCGCGTAGGTCGGCGGTGAGGGTGCGCGCCAAAGTACCAAGCTCGGGCATGTTCTCGGCGGAAACCAGCGCCTGGTACGCCTCGGTCATTTGCGCCTTGAAGGTCTGAACATCCGGTCGTTGCAAGATCTGACTGCGCACCAGAAGCTCAAGAAGCTTGCCAATTGCACTCGTCTTGCCGTCCGCGGCATCCGCCGACGCCTCGCGCACGGCCGGAATGAACACGAAACTCGTGTGGCGCTGAAGCTTGCCGCGGCTGTTGTTCTGGAAGCCGAAGAACTGACCATCGTCCGGCAACAGCACTAGTTGAGCAGGATGGTTAGCCTCCCAATCCATTAGTGCTTGGTCGACGGCAGCCGCGCTTCCGACGTTAGGCAATGCCGCATAGAGGGGATTCGTCTCGCGAAGGTTATTGTAGGCGGTACGCTTGGGGCTTGCCGCGGTGTGCGATCGGATCGCTACGAAATCGGGGTTCTGAGGAACCACACCGTGATAACGTCCGCTCGACGTGCCACCGTCGAAAATGCGGGTGACCACCAGCTTGCCGTCGCGAACCCGGTCCTCAAACGATGCAGCCTCTTGATCGCTCAGCTGATGGAAGGTCAGCTCAATCTCAATCGGTTGCCCTTGATCTCGTCCGAAATAATCATCGGCGTCACAACTCTTCGATGTTGAGTAGAACCTCTCAATCGCCTTCAGGATTGACGATTTACCGGCACCGTTGCCCCCGATAAATGCAGTGTGTGCGCCAAAAGCCACTTCGACATCCCGAAGTGATCGAAAGTTTTTGATGCGCGCGCGCTCGAGCTGCATTGGCCCTCCCCAGGATCCTTACTGCTCCATCTCGATCAGTTGGATGCAAGGGCAATTGCAACCATCTGGACCGCCACTGCAAAGTTGAATTGAACAATAAACGCGCATCGGCCGCTGTGCAACCGGCTCTTGAGAGAACGTCAAGCTTTCAGATTCATCTCAGGGTCGCTGCAGATACGACAATGGTGCCTTTTCGCAACAGAACTGTATAGGGTGTATTCTGAGGTGATGTGGTGGACGGCCCTTCCACCTTCTGGGATCGGTGGCAAGCTAATGCCGTCGAAGAAACCATGTGTGGACGGCCCCTCTGGCGCAAGAGGGAAATCCGCGCTGACTGGCCGAAAAGGATGCATCCATGTGTCCGGCCTGTTGTCGCAGCCGCTGGCTGCTGGCCTTGATGAATTCCGCGGATCGGCGCCCAAATCACCTCATCGCGCTCCGTGGCGCTTGGTCCCCGTGGGTTTGGCCGATCCCCGGTCCTGCCGGTTCGTCATCACGTCTCACCACCCTTGCCCCACCCCGCCGAGCCATCCGATGCCGGCGAGGTGGATTCTGTCTACGCCGCGTTCGGCGCTGCGTAGGTCACTCCCCGCGTCATCACCACCCAGGCGATACGCGCGGTTTTGTTGGCCAAAGCCACGGCGGCCAGCTTTGCGGGCTTGCGCTCCAGCAGCTTCGTCGCCCAACTGCGGCTGGCGTTGTCTTTGCGGGCTAACCGCATCACTGCGGTTGCGCCGACGACGAGCAGGCGCCGAAGATAGCCGTCGCCCTGCTTGCTGATGCCGACTTGGCGCTCCTTGCCACCGCTGCTGTGGGCCTTTGGCGTCAGGCCGAGCCATGCGGCGAACTGCCGGCCGGAGCGAAACAACGTGCCGTCCGGCACGGCCGCCGCAATGGCGCTCGCGGTGATCGGTCCGATGCCGGGAATGGTCGCCAAGCGCCGGCTGACGTCGCTGGTCCGATGCCAGGCAAGAATATGTTTCTCCAGCCGTTCGATCTCGGCCTCAAGCTGCCGGAGTTGCTCGACGATGCCGTGCAACGCCAAGCGCGCCAGTTCCGGTAGACGATCTTGCTCCTCATTGAGGGCCTCGGTCACCGCCTTCACGCCGCCAGGCCCCTTGGCCGCAATGATCCCAAACTCTGCAAGGTGCTCACGCAACCCGTTGATCAGCATGGTTCGCTGCCGCACCAGCAAGTCGCGGGTCTTGTGCAGCATCAGCGCGGCCTGCTGGTCCACGGTCTTGATGGTGACGAAGCGCATGGTCGGGCGCGTGACCGCTTCGCAGATCGCCTCGGCATCGGCGGCGTCGGTCTTGCCCCGCTTCACGTACGGTTTGACGTAGGCGGGCGGCATCAGCTTCACCGTGTGCCCCAACGCCGCGATCTCCCGAGCCCAGTGATGTGCCGTGCCACAGGCTTCCATCCCGACCAGGCATGGCGGCACGCTCTGGAAGAACTTCACTACCTCGCCCCGGCGCAATTGCCGACGGACCAGGATCTTTCCATTCGCAGCAATCCCATGGACCTGGAAAACAGTCTTCGCCAAGTCCAGACTGATCGTCACCACCTCTTTCATGGACGGCCTCCCTGAGCTGGTTTCTTCGACGGCATTAGCTTGCCACCGATCCCAGAAGGTGGAAGGGCCGTCCACCACATCACCTCATTCTACCTGTGCATTCTCTGATGCGCGAAAATTTTAGCGCCTGGCTGCGGCGCCGACCGGCGGGCGATTCCGCTCTTCTTCCGCTGCGCGCCAGAAGCGGACAAGTTTGGGTATGTCTGCTACTGGCGCTTTGCGGACGGTCGGAGGCGAACGGTCGGGATGGCCATCCTGCCAGACTGGCACCGAGGGGGCTGGCCAGCCTGATATGCGAAGCTGCGCCGGCTGGCGGGCTGATTGACGAGGGTGGCGTCGGCGGTGCCTCTTTACGACGAAGGAGCTTGGACGGGCCGTGCTCCAAGTTCACGGAATAATGTCCGCCTTGACTGGAGTTGCCCTGGAAAAGTGGAGAGCCTTTTGCTTTGGGCTATGCGGCAGCCTCGAAATCGCATGGGCTTTTGTAGCCAAGCGCCGAATGTCGCCGGACAGGATTATAGAACCCGTCGATGTAGCGTCCAATGGCAATTTCTGCCGCTGATCTGGAAAGGAAAATTGTTCTCCAAATAAGTTCAGTCTTCAGCGTCTTGAACACCGTTTCGACCATGGCGTTGTCGTAGCAATTCCCTTTTCCGCTCATTGATATGACAAAGCCGCCATCTTTCAGTATTTTCAGATAATCAGCAGAGCAATATTGGCTCCCATGATCCGAGTGATGAACAACGTCTTTCGGGGGACGGCGCAAGGCGATGGCTCTTTG